>DWVH01000071.1 GCA_019120335.1 Candidatus Enterococcus stercoripullorum | reverse complement strand
TTGGTCAAATACGAGAAAATTCATGTGTTACCTACTGCTAAGAAAATCGGATGAAAGGAGATTTTCTTAAGCAGGAGGGTGAATTTTCTGAGTATTTAGTTGATTGATACCGAGAAAGCTAAGGTTGTCCGGAATGTCAGGAAAATTCTGTGTTTGGCGATTTCACTTGATGGTCTAATATCCGAATTTATCAAAAACCCATAGTCTACTAAATGTAAAGAAAAGGAGCATTTGCATGTCAAAATTAACTGTACAAGAAATGATTTTAACCTTGCAAAAATTCTGGTCAGACAATGGCTGTATGTTAATGCAAGCCTATGACACAGAAAAAGGAGCCGGAACCATGAGCCCTTATACATTTTTAAGAGCCATTGGTCCAGAGCCATGGAATGCAGCATATGTTGAGCCCTCTCGTCGTCCTGCTGATGGTCGTTATGGAGAAAATCCTAACCGTTTATACCAACATCATCAATTCCAAGTTGTTATGAAACCATCGCCTGAAAATATTCAAGAACTATATCTTGAAAGTTTGAAGCTATTAGGGATTGATCCGTTAGCCCATGATATTCGCTTTGTTGAAGATAACTGGGAAAATCCTTCAATGGGCTGTGCAGGCCTAGGTTGGGAAGTTTGGTTAGATGGGATGGAAATTACGCAATTTACTTATTTCCAACAAGTAGGGGGACTCGCTTGTCATCCGGTAACTGCTGAAATTACTTATGGTTTGGAACGTCTTGCTTCATACATTCAGGAAGTTGAAAGTGTGTATGATTTAGAATGGACCAATGGCGTAAAATATGGCGAAATTTTCCGTCATCCTGAATATGAACATTCTAAATATTCATTTGAATTAAGTGACCAAGAATTATTACTTTCTAACTTTAATCATTTTGAATCTGAAGCTAAACGCTGTATTGAAGAAAACTTAGTACATCCAGCTTATGATTATATTTTAAAATGTTCACATAATTTCAACTTACTAGATGCCCGTGGTGCGGTATCAGTAACTGAACGTGCAGGCTATTTAGCGCGTATTCGTAATATGGCTAGAGAAGTAGCGAAACGTTTTGTGGAAGAACGTAAAAAATTAGGGTTCCCATTATTATCACGTGAAGAAGCCCAAAAATATTTAGATGAGGAGTAAGAGAATGGCTAAGAATTTTTTATTAGAAATTGGTTTAGAAGAAATGCCGGCACATGTAGTTTTGCCAAGTATGAATCAATTAAAAGAAAAGTGTGAAAAGTTTTTAAATGAACAACATCTAGAATTTCAAACAATCAAAGCCTATTCTACCCCTCGACGTTTGGCTTTAGTTGTAGAAGGACTAGCAGAAAAGCAAGCCGATATTCATGAAGAAGTAAAAGGGCCTGCGAAGAAAATTGCTTTAGATAATGAAGGGAATTGGAGTAAAGCAGCGCAAGGATTTGTTCGCGGACAAGGTTTAACGACTGACGATATTACCTTTAAAGAATTAAAAGGTGTAGAATATGTTTATGTCGAAAAACATATTGCAGGTAAACCAACCACAGAAGTCTTAAAAGAATTACCACAAGTGATTCAAAGTTTGACTTTCCCAGTGACAATGCATTGGAATAAATATGATTTTGAATATATTCGCCCAATTCATTGGTTAGTAGCTTTGTTTGGTGAAGAAGTGGTTGATTTCAGTATTTTAGATGTTCAAACGGGTCGTAAAAGTCGTGGTCATCGTTTCTTAGGTCATGAAACAATCTTTAATCATGCGGATGAATATCTAGAAAAATTGGCTGTTGAATTTGTGATTGCTGATCAAGTGCAACGTCAAGCAATGATTGAAGAACAAATCGCACAAATCGCTCAAGAAAATAATTACCAAGTGAATCTTGATCCTGAATTATTAGAAGAAGTAGTCAACCTTGTCGAATACCCAACGGCTTTTGTGGGGGATTTTGATGAAAAATACTTAGCAGTGCCAAAAGAAGTCTTAATTACATCAATGAAAGAGCATCAACGCTACTTTGATGTGATGAATCAAGCTGGCGAATTATTACCTCACTTTATCTCCGTTCGTAATGGAAATAGCGAACATCTAGAAAATGTGATCAAAGGAAATCAAAAAGTATTAACTGCCCGTTTAGAAGATGCAGAATTCTTCTATGCGGAAGACCAAAAATTAACCATTGATTTCTGTGTCAATAAACTAAAAAATGTGGCGTTCCATGAAAAAATAGGTAGCATCTATGAAAAAATGCAACGTGTAACTAAAATTAGTGAACTTTTAGCGAAAATATATGGTTTAGATGCTCAACAAACAGCTGATTTAGCCCGTGCGAGTCAAATTTATAAGTTTGATTTAGTGACCAATATGGTTGGAGAATTCCCTGAACTACAAGGAATTATGGGTGAAAAATATGCTTTATTACAAGGTGAAAATAAAGCTGTCAGCCAAGCCATTCGTGAACACTACTTACCAATTTCAAGTACTGGCGAAATTCCGGAAACTCAATTTGGTGCTTTATTAGCCATTGCCGATAAGTTGGATTCTATCGTGACTTTCTTTGCGGCTGGTATGGTGCCAAGTGGTTCCAACGATCCATATGCATTACGTCGTCAAGCTTATGGTATTGTACGTATTGTATTAGAAAATCAAATGAACTTCCCACTAGCAAGTCTTTTATCAGAGGTGAAAGCTTTATTAAATCCAATGGTTGAAACATATGGTTTTGACTTAAATAATATTGATGTTGAAGTATTAGATTTCTTTGCTGCGCGTATGAAACAATATCTATCTTTAGCAGAAATTCGCTATGATATTATTGATGCAGCCTTACAAGCAACACAAGAAGATTTAGCTGCTCAATATTTAACTGCGCAATTGATTCAAGAACATAGTCAAACAGAAAGCTTTAAACCAGCGATGGAAGCTTTGACACGTGTAGTGAACTTAGCGAAAAAAGCAGATACCATTGTGGAAGTGGATGAAGCATTGTTTGAAAGTGAGGTTGAACGTGAATTTGCAAATCAAGTTCAAACAACCTTGGCAAGTCTTTCAGATGATTTGAAAGAAAATTATCAAGCTTTAGTAGCACTTGAACCAGTAATTGTGAAGTACTTTGAAGACACCATGATTATGGCTGAAGATGAAGCACTTCGCTATAATCGTTTGAGTTTATTAAAACAATTAGCTCAATCCATTGAGAAATTAGCAAAATTAGATGTCTTAGTAACAAAATAAGACAAAATAAAGATAATAGGCTAGTTTGCAATCTCGCGAACTAGCCTATTATTTTAAATTTCATACATTTCGCCAAATGGTAAAACAATTCCTTTAGCATCCGTTAATAAACCAATAAATTTTTGTGGATCTTGTTTAATCACTGGGAAAGTATTGTAGTGGATAGGTAAGACCGTTTTGGCTTGAATACGTTTGGCACATCTTGCGGCTTGTTTTGGTCCCATTGTGTAATTATCGCCAATAGGTAAGCAAGCAAAATCAATCTCATAATCTTCACCTAATAAATCCATTTCCATGAATTCGGCGGTATCACCTGCATGATAGAAGGTTTTTCCATCTGCTTCGATGATAATACCAGCTGGGTTACCAAGATAATGGACGTGTCCTTCGTATTCTAAACTAGAAGTATGTAGCGCATGCGTCATTGTGACACGACCAAACGAAAAATCAAAACCACCGCCAATATTCATGCCGTGTACTTTTTGCCCTAATTTAGCAAAGAAGTTGGCGATTTCCGCAACGGCAATAATGGTCGGTTGTTGATGTTTGATTAAATCAAAGACGCCAGCAACATGATCCCCATGACCATGCGTTAAAATAATATAATCAACCTTTAAATGATCGGCTTGCCACATTTCTGGAAGATTGGCATCAATATAAGGGTCAATGATAATTTTGGTGCCATTTGCTAATTCTAAGTAAATGGTGGAATGTCCTAAATGTGCAATTTTCATTTTCTTCACCTCAAAGTGTTTTCTTTTATTATATTCCTCAATAGTACCATTTCGCAAATCTCAATTAAATAAATTGCATGATAAATAAGAGTACAGGAATGAAAAATAAATAGACAAAAACGGATAAACTCATTGTGGTTGCCGCAAAAATTTCATCTGCATGATAACTTCTAGCTAAAATAGGTACTGAGTTTTGCACGGGCATACTTGATTGCACCATAAAGACTAGCATCATTAAATGTGGCACTGGAATAAACTTAGCTAGCACATAAACAATGATTGGTGAAAGAATGAAACGTCCAAATAAGACTAATAAGGATTCTGTGTTAAGTCTTAAGTTAGCAATTCCTTGATAATACAACATGATACCAATAGCTAACATTGAAAGTGGGGTAGTCAAATTTCCTAAGTGATTGCCCAATGTTTGAAGGCTATTAGGAACTGGCCAATTGAGAAACACCCAAAAAACCCCAATCATAAAACCAAGTAAAGCAGGAGTAAATAGTTTTTTTAGGAAAATGAGCGGATGAAAGGACAAGGTGGCTTGTTTGCGAATCGCACTATCCTTGGCAATTTCAAAAACGCCAATGGTCCAGAAAAAACTGGTATTGACAATGTAGTAGAGCAAGACATAAGGAACAGCTTTTTCACCAAAGATGGCTAAATTAATCGGTAAGCCAATAAAAATAGTATTCGAGCAAGTGAACATTGTTGAAAAAGTACCATGATGATTCTTTGGTAACTTGAATAAGTGAATGATTGCTTTACTAATAAAAAAAGTGAAAAACATTGAAACAATGGGAATAAGCGTCCCTGAAATTAAGGTTAGAAATTCTTCTTTGGTAAAGTTTGCGGTAATATTTAAAAACATACTGCAAGGGAGTCCTAGATTTAAAACCATTTTAGAAAAAGTATCCGCTGTCTCATTGCTAAACCATTGGCGATATGAGAAAAAATAGCCTAAAAACATTAAGACAAAAATCACTAGGATATTAAGATAAGATTGTAGCATCGAAAGCCTCCTTTGTTATGATTTTAGCACGAATGATTGGAAAGAAAAACAATAGATATAAAAAACTGCCAGTAAAAATCCTTACTGACAGTTTAAATGTTTATTGACGACGATTTTGTTTACCAGCATTGCGACCACCATTTTTATTCGCTTTAGGTGATTGATTTTTCACTGGTGGGCGATAAGTACTAGCAGTTTTTGTGGAAGTTTTCTTTTCGCCATCTAAACTATAATCTTTAGAAACGACAATTTTAGGTGGATGTAATTTCATTTCTTCAGCAATTTTAGCTTTCAAGCGTGGTCGCATAATGATGTTGGTAATCACTGTTTGGATACAGGACACCACCCCACCAACTGCCCAATAAAGTGCGACTCCAGCAGGTGAACTGAAGGAGAAGAAAATCATCATAATAGGGGACATATACATCATCATTTGCATTTGTTTCTTTTGATCTTCTGGAATATTAAACATGCTTAAATAACTTTGTAAAAGATATAAAGCACCAGTAATGATGACTAAAGCAAAACTTGTTTTTCCAAGATTGATGCCATAGAATGTTGCACTTGAAATCCCCGGAGTATAACGAGCTGTTGCGAATAAAGCTGCGAAAATCGGCATTTGAATTAAGATTGGCAGACATCCGGCTCCAAAGCTTCCAAACATGCTCGTACCGTTTTCAGAATAAATTCGTTGCATATCACGTTGGGCTTTTTGTTGTTGCTCAATCGTGGTTGCTTCTTTCATTTTCGCTTGGATAATATCAAGCTGAGGTTTCAAGAATTGCATTTTTTCAGATTGAACCATCATTTTATGGGATTGATAAATATTTAAAGGTAAAATAATCAATCGAACAATGATAGTGATAAAGATAATCGCCCATCCATAGTTCCAATGCCAGTTATCCACCATGTATTGAATGCAATTACCAAGTGGTACAACTAAAAAGCGATAAATCCAGCCGTTTGGATCAGGGTTTCCGTGTTTGTCCATTTTCACACAGCCAGATAAGAAAAAGATGAGTGAAAGTAAACTCGCACTATAAAGGTATTTTTTTAATTTCATTTGTTTCTTCCTTTGCATTTAATTTACACAAGAAATACTATACTAAATTTAGACTTGAATTTCAATTGTACAAGTGAGAAATTCCTCAATAGGTCACTTTAAATTTTGTATAATCTGGAATGGTTGTATCTTTTTCAATTTGAAATTTATTGACTCTACCATACGGTGTTGGTGAAGCTTTGACTCTTTCAATGAAGAGCGACATATCTTGATAATTGCCAACCGCTTCAATGGTTACTGATCCGTCCATTTCATTTTTGACGGTGCCATTGATTCCTAATTCATCCGCTAAAATTTTGGTCATGTAGCGAAATCCGACACCTTGGACCACGCCAGCGACATTCATCCGATATTTTACGACTGCTTGTGACATTGAATCACCTTCTTTAATTTTTTTCAACTCTATTATATCAAAAAAATGCTAGAAAACTATGGTATAATATGAAACAGAATTTAATAATTTGAGGTGGACAATGAAGGAAATCTTATCAACCAAAAATGAATTAATAAAAAAAGTAGCTAAATTACATCGTCGTAAAGAACGCCAAAAAGAAAATTTATATATTATGGAAGGTTTTCATTTGATTGAGGAGGCTTATCAAAATGGTGCAAAGATGAAATATATTTTTGTAACCCGTAAAGCTTATCAACAATATCTCGCATTTTTTGAACCGTTAAGCGAACAGGTTATCCTTGTGAGTGAAGAAATCATCGACAAACTCTCTGATTTACCTACGCCTCAAGGAATGATTGCCGTTGTTGAAATGAGCAAGACTGACTTAGATATGCATCAAGGAAAGTGGCTATTGCTTGATTGTGTGCAAGATCCAGGTAATGTAGGAACCATGATAAGAACAGCCGATGCCGTAGGATTTGATGGTGTCATATTAGGTGAAGGGTGTGCTGATATCTATGCCACGAAAACGCTCCGCAGCATGCAAGGCAGTCAATTTCATTTAAAAGTGATTCAAGCTGATTTGCCTAAAGTGATTCAGCAATTAAAAGCAGCGCAAATGAAAGTTTACGCAACCGAATTAAATAAAGAGGCCAAACAATATCATGAGTTACCTTATCATGAAAATGTAGCAATTATTATGGGAAATGAGGGGCAAGGGGTTCGTTCAGAAATTTTAAAATTAGCGGATGAAAGTGTCTATATTCCTATTTATGGTCAAGCGGAATCATTGAATGTTGGTGTTGCTGCAGGGATCATGATGTATGGCTTGATTCGGAAAAAGTAAATAAAATCTTAAGAACGCTGAAAATCGGTTTCATATCGATTGATTAGTGGTATACTTTTTTCAGATTTTACTTAAGGTGGCAAGAATGAATGACAAATAAATGGAAGTATGATTTAGAGTATTTATCTTATGTTGGTGATTTGTTAGCAACAGAAGAAGTACAAAAATTAGCTGAATTCACGCAACATTTTCACTCTACTAGATTAGATCATTCCATTAGCGTATCCTATTATAGTTATAAGATCACTAAGAAGTTTGGTTGGAATGCCAAGGCAACTGCTAGAGCGGGTGTGTTACATGATTTATTCTTTTATGATTGGCGTACAACTAAATTCGATGAGGGAACGCATGCTTATATGCATCCTAGAATCGCTGTAAAAAATGCTGAAAAAATAACTGAATTATCAGATTTAGAAAAAGATATTATCATTAAGCATATGTGGGGCGCAACGATTGCACCTCCTAGATATAAAGAAGGCTATGTTGTGACGATGGTAGATAAATACTGTGCGGTAAAAGAAGCATTGTTCCCTTTGATTCAAAAATTAAAATTTAGAACACGACGTCAAAGTGTGAGTGCTTAACTTTTGTTGTTTAATATTGATATTGAAAAGCTTGGTATTCCAGGCTTTTTTTATTTTCATAAAAAAGTGTAGGAAGATTGTCTACCCTAGAAATATATGTATGGTTGGCGTATAATAAAATTAACTAGTAAGAATTGGAGAGATAGATATGAAAAAATGGCTGATTTTATTGTTAGGTTTATTTATTCTAGGTGGATGTGGGAAGTCTAGCCAACCTCTTTCTGAAAAACAGGCGGCTAAGGTCTTTGTGGAAAGTGTCATTTATAATAAATCGCAAAAATCTTTTGAAGAAAACTTTGTAGATGGAAGTGCTATTGTAAAAGAAATGGAACACTCAAAAGATGGGGAATTCGCCAAAGCTTTGGTTGCTCAGATTAGTCAGGCTGCGGCGATGTCCAATGAGCAAGCAGAAAAATTAACCGATTCCTTAAAACAAGCGCTGAAGACACAAACTTCTTACAAAATCAAAAATATCAAGTCTCAAAAAGATCAGCGTTATCAGGTGACTTATGAAATTTATGGGGTTGATTTTATTGGGGCAGTAGGAAAAGCTTTAAAGGTTAGTTTTGAAAAAATTATCAATGATACAAGTTATGCAGATAATGATGAAAAAGTTCAGGAACTTTTATTTAACGCAATGGCTGAAGAAATTAAAAATGCGCCAAAAACAAAAAATCCAGTTGAAGTAAAAATTGAGCTGGTTCAAAAAGATGGTAAATGGGATATTCCTTCTTCACAAGAAAAAAATATCCAATCTTTAATCACAGCATTTTGGGTTGGTTTTAGTGATGAAAAGGATGTAGCCACAGCTTTAAGCCAGGCTGTTGCAGATTTATATTAAAATAGAAACGAATATCTAAGCAAAATCAATGCTTGAGATATTCGTTTCTTTTATTGTTCCATCTTAAAATATGCTTTGAAAGAATTGCTTTGTATGCATCCACGCATTTTGTGCGATATTTTTTACTTGTCGCAACCATAAGAAAAAGAAGTTTTCTTTTTCTACATGATTCGCAGTCACAATTCTTATTATGCTTTCTGGCGTTTGGGAGTTTGGTAAATAGCCATAGTTATCAGCTGGATTATTGATTGTTAAGGTACCAACTTCTCTATTCATTTGAACGGGTGCTTGAATAGATTGAACATCTAATTGTTCTTCATATTTAAGTTGGTTGTTATCAAATTGTACGGGTACCCATAATTTATATGGATCATTAACCTTTAAACTAACAGTAGCTTGTTTCCCATCTAAAACAGCCAGCTTTGATTGAATAGCATTCGTTAAGTCCGTAGCTGATAAAGTGATTTCTTGCCATTGATTTAAGGCGTAATCCATTAATTTACTTGTTTCAATAAAACGGGCATTACTATCGTTTGCTTGATTATTGGCATGTAGTACCACGGTGATAACTTGGCGCATATTTTGACGGATGACACCAACAAAGCAAGCACCGGCTAAATCAGTTGTACCGGTTTTTAAGCCGACAACCCCTTCCTTTTGAAGTGGTAAACCTGGCAATAATTGATTCCAGTTTTGCATGGTACTAGGTTGTGCGGTGTTTTCGCCAAAGCTTTCTTGCACAGTACTTGTAATATTAAGTACCTCAGGATAGTCTTCAATAAAATGTTTGGCAATAATTGCTATATCTTCAGCCGACATTTCATTTTCTTCATCATCACCGGTACCTGGATATCTAAAATCTCCAAGGTCGCGATTATTTAATCCAGAAACTGAAATGATTTTTGCATCTGTTATCCCTAAACTTTCAGCCTTTTGTCGCATCATATTGACAAATTGTTCTTGATTGCCTGCGACTTTTTCCCCTAAGGCCATAACCGCCGCATTGGCTGATTGAATTAAACTGGCATGGATGAGCGATTCAACTGAATAGGCCTGGTTAGCTACCAGTGCTACATTGGACAAATCAGGTTTGGTACTTAATTCAGCTAGTTCTGGGGAGATGACTACTTGGTCTAGTAGGTTTAGTTGTTCATTTTTGATTTGGTCATAAACAACATATACGCTTAGTACTTTAGTTATCGAGGCAATAGGCATAGGTGTCGTACTATCTTGTGCGTAGAAGATTTTTCCTGTATCAGCATCCACAGCAATTGCCGCTTTGGCATCGATGGAAAAATTGTTTTGTGTTTCATCGGCCCAAAGTGAAGCTGTTGAAAATAAGCAGAATATTAGTGTCATTGCGATGAAATAAAGTGGTTTGATGGCTTTTTTCAAAGGATACCCTCCTCATAATTTTTCTAAAATTGAGTGTATCAAACAAAAAGCTTTTTATCAAGAGAATCAAAGGCTTAGAAAACATTCATTCTTGTGTTATAATTTAACTATAAAATATTTAGGAGGAAGATATGGAAATAAACCAACTGCCTGAGACTTGGCAAGCAAGATGGCAATCTGAAAAGTTTCAAACACCAACCAAAATTCAAGAAAAAGTATTCGAACCCATCATAGCAGGACAATCAATTGTAGGGGTTTCACCTACTGGGTCAGGGAAAACCATCGCCTACTTACTGCCAACAATGTTGAATATTTCTGCTAATCAAGGCGTACAACTTGTTGTGATTACTGCGACTCAGGAATTAGCTATGCAAGTAACAGAGGTAGCACGTCCTTGGGCAAAAGGTTTAGGCTTAAAAGTACAAAGTCTAATTGGAGGAGCAAATATCAAACGCCAAATCGAAAAGTTAAAGCAAAGACCAGAAATTGTTGTTGGTACTGCAGGTCGTATTAATGAATTAAATCAACAAAAGAAATTAAAATTACATCAAGTCAAAACATTAATACTAGATGAAGCTGACCAACTATTGAAAAGTAATCAAGAGAGTGCGTTACTGAGCCCTATACTAAAAGCCATGGATAATCAAGTACAAGTACTCGCATTTTCAGCAAGTGGCACGCAACTTCCAGAACAATTTCAGCAAATGTACCGATTAAAATTGACTTTAATTGATGTTACAAATGAAGATACAAGTAAAGGTGAAATCACGCACGGTTATGTTATTTGGCCAAAACGTAATCGCTTAGACTTTTTACGTCGTTTAGGTAATATTGATCAGCTTTCAGCCTTAGTTTTTTTCAATCGTTTAAGTGAATTAGGGGTCATGGAAGATAAGCTTTTATATCATCATATCCCAGTTGCTTCTTTAGCTTCTGACCAAAGTGCCCAATTACGCAAAATTGCCCTTCATGCTTTTTCAAATCATCAAGCTAAATTATTATTGTGCACGGATATTGCTACTCGCGGTCTCGATATTGATGACTTATCATTAGTTGTAAATATGGATTTTGTCTATGATGAAAAAACCTATTTACATCGTTCAGGACGTGTAGGTCGCATGGGGAGAAAGGGTCTAGTGTTGACGTTATTAGAAGAACGTGAAGTAAAAGAATTCCAGAAATTTTTAGCTAAACAGCACTTAGTAGCTAAAGAGTACTTTTTATATGCTGGTCGACTAAGTGATCATAAAAAATAAGAAAAAGCTGCTTTAGATTTCTCTCAAAAGCAGCTTTTTAACGTCCACGGGCGGAATTGAACCGCCGACCTTACGCTTAGGAGTTCCTTGCGGAACGTGGTAGCTAGTGGTTCGATTATCCTTACGGTGGCGTTTAACAGCGGAAATACAGGCAAAAGTCTCTGTTCCTTCTGGAAGCTGATAAACTGACCTATACTCAAATTTACTTTAAAGTGTGAGCAAACGGTTAGCAGAACGGAGCAAATCAGCCTTAAAAATCCACACGTTATATAAATCAATTTTACATCATTTATCACAAGAAAAAAAGATACTCGTATTAAAGAGGACGTTCAGAAATGAGCGTCCTTTCTCTTTGAGAATGAAAGGAGAATTAAAAGCTATGAAAAAGATATTGAAGCGATTAGCCACAGGCTTTCTTGCCTTTGCGACTATCGTTACCGCTTTGCCGACAACGGCAGTCCACGCTTCCGAGAAGCAATATTGGACAGAAAGTGCAGAGCGTGTCGGTATCGTTGAAAAAGTAATGAATGACGGTTCTATCGGTTCGACATTCAATGAGGGACACATGACCGTTGAGGGCGAGGACGCTTTCTGCGTGGATATTAACACCAACTTCCGCAACGGCTACAAGACCAGAGCCGACGCAAGCACACGCATGAGCTACGACCAGATTTCAGATGTTGCCCTCTCAATCGAGTATGTCAATCAGTATATGCAGAGCCACAGCGGATTGAGCAGTCAGCATATCTATCTTTTGAAACAGTGCGTCGTATGGCAGAGATTGAGTGTTCATCTTGGCTGGCAATGCGATAACGTCAGAGCTTCCTATGATGAAATTCCAAAAGCTATACAGGACGAGGTTTACGCTGGGGCGAAAGCCTTTGCCAGCGAGAACAAGGAACGCTATGAATGTGGCGGTTACATCTACTCTGGCGAGGGACAGGACATTGGACAGTTCTGGGCGAAACTTGCCGTAGGAAACGCCACATTGAAAAAGACTTCCAGTAATACCAGCATTACCGACGGAAACGGGCTTTACTCTAT
>DWVH01000014.1 GCA_019120335.1 Candidatus Enterococcus stercoripullorum | reverse complement strand
AGAGATTCATTTTTGCGAACCACTGTTTTTGACATGTAAATCCCTCCCTCCGAGCTTAAAAAGTAACCGTTTTTGTTATCGAAATTTACTTTCTTAAAAAAACATTGTCCTTTTCGAATTATAGCTAAGTTCCAAACCGATGTCAAGTGAATTTAGAAAGATTCAATCACTTTTTACGACTAATTTTCAGTATGCATTGATTGGTTTTTACTACATTCTTCGCACATTCCGTATATTTCAAAACGATGGCCTTCAATTTTACAGCCAGCAAGTTGTTCCTCAAAGAAATCCATCGGACACATTTTCAATTCTTTTGTTTTACCGCAATATTTACAGATAAAATGATGATGGTGATGGTCGGCACCCATTAATGAACAATGTAATCTAAACTTCATTTCAGCATTAAAATCAGTTTCTTCAAAAATTCCCAATTCCGAAAAATCATGCAAATTACGATAAACGGTATCATAACTCAAACCTGGAAATAATTCATTCATATATTCATGAACTTCGCGAGCAGAAACATAGCGATTTTTATCTGCTAAAAAACGAATTAATGATTCTCGTTTTTTCGTGTATTTTAAGCCATTTTCCTTTGTAACTGCCAAGGCTTTTTGAACGACATCTTGATTTTGCATTTTTACCCTCCAAATTTCTAATAAATTTATTATACCATACTCTTTCTGGCATTTCGATGAATAAATATTATGAATGGTTTCTTACAAAATACTGACTTTCAGACTAAAAAATATGATATAATTTAGAAAAAAATATGTGAAAAGAGGTTAACATATGAGTGAAAATAATAAAAATATTACCATCTTCGTCATTTCTGATTCAGCCGGGGAAACCGCTTCAAAATTAGCACAAGCAACTATGGCACAATACCCAACTGTTGATTTTGAATTAATTCGTCGTACTTTCATCCAAAATCAAGAGGCTTTAAATTTAGCCTTAAATGATGCTAAGTCACTAAATGCTATGGTTATCTATACCATCATTAATCCGGATTTAGTACAATTGACGCAGGATTTTTGTGAAGAGAACCAGCTATACAGCATGAATGTACTGACACCACCAGTTGAAGAAGTGTCTAAACGGACAGGCGTCAAACCTACTGGAGAACCTGGTGCCCTTCACCATTTAAATAAAAATTACTTTAAACGTATTAAAGCAATGGAATTTGCTGTTAAATATGATGATGGGAAAGATCCAAAAGGTTTCTTAAAAGCAGATATCGTTTTACTAGGGGTATCAAGAACCTCAAAAACCCCACTTTCACTTTTCTTAGCAAATAAAAACTTGAAAGTTGCGAACCTACCACTTGTTCCGCAAGCACAAATTCCAGAACAGTTATGGCAAGTCGATCCAAAGAAAATTGTTGGACTAACAAATGATCCGGCTGTATTAAATGGAATTCGTAAAGAAAGAATGCGTGCATATGGACTTGATCCTGACACGGCTTATTCAGATATCGACAAAATCAAAGAAGAATTAGAATTTGCTAATAAACTTTATGAAAAATTAGGTTGTATCGTCATCAATGTCGCTACTTTATCTATTGAAGAAACTGCGTCAATGATATTAAATGAACTCAATCTTGAAGACCATAGCTACTTTATTACAGATAGTGATTCTCAAGGTAATCAATATATGTAACCTAATAAAGCCTCAAACCATTTGAAAGTTTGAGGCTCGTTTTTGTTATTTTATTCTCTGTGCTAATACATTCGGTATCTCCGAAAGTTCAAAAGGTGTCATTTGATAAACATCATTCATCCAATTATGGTAAAGTAAATATGCATTCCCTCGCCAACAATTATAGATGCGATTCTCAACTTGATCATTTTTAAAATAGTTCACTGGCAGTGCCGTATCTAATCCTTTTTCTTGATCACGCAAATATTCTTCTTTTAATGATTCAGTGTCATACTCAAAATGGCCCAATAAAAAGATATCATGGTCATCTTGTGAAATCAAAATGGTCGCCCCGATTTCTTCATCTGCCGCCACTATACGAAGTTTATTTTCATCAATTTGTGCTTCATTAATTCCGGTATAACGTGATTGTGGGCCATAAAAAATATCATCAAAACCACGAAATAAGCGATGATTTAACAATAATTCTTGGGGATAAATTCCAAAAAGCTTTTTGTCATATAAAGTTTTATCCACACCATAATGATAATATAGTCCCGCCTGTGCACCCCAACATATATGTATAACAGAAGTCACATGATCTTTACTCCATTCCATGATTTGAGTCAATTCATTCCAATAGTCTACCTCTTCAAAAGGCATTTTTTCAACTGGCGCACCGGTGATAATCATCCCATCATAACAAGAATCTTCAATTTCTGGAAATGACAAATAATACTTATCTAAGTGGTTAGGACTCACATTTTTCGACTCATGGGTAGCCATCTTTAAAAAGTCTAAATCAATTTGCAATGGACTTTGACTGATTAATCGTAAAAATTGTAATTCTGTTTTTATTTTATTCGGCATTAAATTTAATAATAATAGTTTTAGCGGCCGAATGTCTTGATGAGTTGCTCTTTGATACTCTATTGCAAAGATATCCTCTTTGGCCAATTGCTCTGCTGGAAATCCTTTAGTTAACTTAATTGGCATTTTGTTCCCCCTTAAAAAACGGACTAACCAAATTGATTAGTCCGTCAAGATTAGTACACTTGAACGCCTTCACGATCAATAGATAATAATTCCACTTGCGCATGGGTGTCCATTGATTGTAGATGTGTCATAATACGACTACTATTTTCATGTGGTGTCAGAACTAATACTGTAGGTCCTGCACCACTCAAGAAACAGCCATATGCATTTTCTTCCATACAAATTTGACGAATTATTGATAGATGTGGCACTAATTTTTCCCGATAATGTTCATGGAATAAATCACGTTCCATCAATTCTCCAGCTAAATCAAGATTACCATTAATAATCGCACCAATCATCACATTGCTAATAGCACTTGCCTTTACTGCGTTTTTAAATGAAAAAGTTTCAGGTAAAACACTGCGCGATTGTTTAGTAGCTAACTCGCTTTCTGGAATGTAGGCAATAATATCACATTCCGGAAAATAATGTTTGACTGACAAAACTTGTTCTTTTTGCTCATCGTAACAAGCAACCACAAAATCACCATAAATAGCCGGAGCCACATTATCCGGGTGTCCTTCTATTTTGGTTGCAATATTTAATTTTTCTTCTTCAGATAAGTTTAAATTTGCTAGACGATTAGCCAATTCAATTCCTGCGACAATGACCGAAGAACTGCTACCTAAGCCACGGGTTAGAGGAATATCAGATATCATCTTCAACTTATGAGGAACGAGGTAAGGTGCAATACTTAAGGCTGTTTGAATCAATAAATTACTTTCATCACTTGGAATTTCAGGACCTAAATAATGGACAATTTCCCACTTATCTTGAGGTTTTATCACTTCAATGACTAAATATTTAGCAAGTGCAATCCCGCAAGAGTCAAAACCTGGCCCTAGGTTTGCTGAAGTTGCTGGTACCTGAATTTTCATAGTTTTTCCACCCCGGCACGCATATGAAGACGCATTTGCTCTAAATCAGCCATCTTATGAATATCAGCACGTACTTCGTGGATAGCTGTATCTGGGTCTTTTAATCCATTTCCAGTAAAGACAGTTACTACAGTTTCACCAGGTTTAATTTTACCTGCTTTTACATGTTTAATCACACCAGCTAATGATGCTGCTGACCCTGGTTCTACAAATACGCCATCCATCGCAGCAACTTTTCTATACGCATTTAGAATTTCTTCATCAGTGACTTCATCAATATAGCCATTCGATTCATCACGTGCCGCTGTAGCAAGATGCCAACTTGCTGGATTTCCAATTCGAATCGCAGTTGCAATTGTTTCAGGGTTTTCAATCACTTGATCTCGAACAATCGCTGCTGCTCCTTGTGCTTCAAAGCCATGCATTCTTGGTAGTGAAGTGCCTTTAACTTCATGCCATTCTTTAAATCCTTTCCAATATGCAGAAATATTTCCTGCATTTCCCACTGGAATAGCTAAGACATCTGGTGCAAAACCTAACTGCTCACAAATTTCAAAAGCCGCTGTTTTTTGACCTTCCAAGCGATATGGATTGACTGAGTTGACTAAAGCCACTTTTTCAGTTTTAGCAATATCACGAACAGCCTTCAATGCTTCGTCAAAGTTACCTGGAATGGAAATGATATCTGCACCATATGCAATAGCTTGAGCAAGTTTTCCCATCGCAATCTTACCATCAGGAATCACCACATACACTTTGATACCTGCACGTGTACCATATGCAGCCGCTGCAGCACTCGTATTACCAGTTGAAGCACAAACAATCGCTTTAGCTCCTTCTTCAACAGCTTTTGCAACTGCCATTACCATACCACGGTCTTTAAAAGAACCAGTTGGATTTAGGCCTTCATATTTTCCATATAGTGTAATTCCTAATTCTTTAGATAAATTTTGAAGGGGAATTAATGGTGTGTTCCCTTCACATAAAGAAATCATTGGCGTTTTGTCAGTGATTGGTAAATATTCCTTATATCGTTTTAGTAATCCTTCATAGCGGTTCATTCTTATTTTCCTCCTCAAGGGTTAATTATTTTCAATTACTTTCATCACACGTATCATTTTAGCATCTTCAGTCAATTGATTTACTAATTCTATTAATTGATCTTTAGCAATTTTTTCAAGAATTACTTGATACTCATCAGTTGTCGTATGCTGGTTACAAATCGTGTATCCAGATAGTTTTTCCTTAACTTTCCCTAAATGAGTCGTCTGGATATCCATATAGTAACAATCAATGCTATGTGTATCATCCAATAATTGTGTTTTTCGGTGATAATTATTAAACAATGGTGCCGGTAAATTTTTTTGACAATTATTGGCAATAGCTACCAAATCAGAAACTACACTTGTCGCTGTTGGTAAAGCACCCGCCCCCGGTCCATAAAACATTGAACGATGAATACCCGTACTTTCAATATAGACACCATTAAATTCATTTTTTATCGATGCTAAGGGATGCGCATTTGCTACAAAACATGGTCCGACACTTACTTCAATAGCGCCATTTACATTTTTACTACGACCGATTAATTTAATTTCATAACCAGCTTTTTGTGCAAAAGATACATCATTAGGAGTCACTTGGCGAATTCCTTCAATAGTTAAATCGTCCATACTTACATCCATACCATAGGCAAATTGTGAAAGAATCACCATCTTATAAGCAGCATCAATACCATCAACATCATTCGTAGGGTCTGATTCTGCAAATCCTAATGCTTGTGCCTTACTTAATGCCTCATCATAACTTAGACCTTCTTCAAGCATTTTTGTCAACATATAATTGGTCGTACCATTCACGATTCCTAGCACATTTGTAATATCATCAGCTAAATAGTTGCTCGTTATTGTACGCAAAATAGGAATACCGCCTGCCACGCTTGCTTCATAGAATAAAGAGACTTGATTCGCTGCAGCAAATTCATTCAATTCCACACCATGTTGAGCAATTAGGTCTTTATTTGCAGTTACAACATGTTTTTTACTATTAAGTGCTTGCGTAATAAATTCTTTGGCTGGATGAACCTTACCAATCAATTCCACTACGACATCAATCGTTGAATCGTTTATAATTTCATTAATGTCAGTCACTAATTGAAAACCATATTTTGGGGCTATTTGTGATTTATCTTCACCCACGCGGACTAAACATTTGGTAATCTGAATCTTGACACCAGTTTCCTTTTGTATTTTTTCTTGTTGCCTAGCTAGTACTTCAACTACACCGCCACCCACGACGCCTAAGCCTAGTAAGCCAACATTTAACGTCTTATCCATAATTGCTCCTTACTTGAATTAGAATTTATTCATGTATTTCTCATAATTTTTTATTATAGTCTATCAAAATTTGACAAGGAAAGCAATAGTCTATTTTGAGGCAACTTGCTATAAAATGTATTAAAAAGAGGCTGACCCAAAAGTACTTTAGCAATATAATAAAATAAGAAATCCTTATAATGAAATAAATAATTAATAAAAGACAAAGAAAATCCGAATGTTCAACTTGATTACTCATAAAATCAACGATGAACGTTCGGATTATTTATATACTCATTTTTTATTAGAGACTAATGGGTCAACCAACTTCAGTCATAGATTATGCAGTCAATTCTTCAATAGCTGCTTGTAAATCTTTAATTTTTTTGGCTGCCGCTTCACTAGATTCTGCTTTAACACCAATATAGAATTTAATCTTAGGTTCAGTACCAGATGGACGTACGGCAATCCAGCTTTCATCAGTCAAAATATATTTCAATACATTAGATGGCGGAGTTGTTAATTTTTCAACCGTACCATCGACATATGTTTTCGTTAATGCTTGGAAATCTTCTGTTACTTCAACAGCTACATTAGCAAAATGAGTTGGTGCCTTTTCACGGAAAGTAGCCATCAACGCTTTAATCTTAGCAGCACCTTCTAAACCACTCATAGTCACAGAGATTGTTTTTTCTGCATAGTAGCCAAATTCAGCAAAAATTTCTTGGAGTGCATCATACAATGTCTTACCTTGCTTCTTATAAAAGGCCGCTACTTCTGCTAATAACACTAAGGCTTGAATGGCATCTTTATCACGTACAAAAGATTTTACAAGATAGCCATAACTTTCTTCAAAACCAAACATAAAGGTATTTGAACCAGTATCTTCAAACAACTGAATCTTTTCAGCGATAAATTTAAAGCCAGTTAAAACATTAAATGTTGTCACACCAAAGCTCTTTGCAATCGCCGCCGGTAGTTCACTTGATACAATTGACTTCACAATTGCTGCATTTTCTTTTAATGTACCTGCATTTTTATGAGCTGTTAAAATATATTGAGTCATAATCGCGCCAATTTGATTACCAGTCAACACTTGATATTCGCCATTTGGCATTCTGACAGCTGCGCCTAGACGATCGGCATCAGGGTCAGTTGCAATCAATAAGTCCGCATCTTCTTTTTTACCTAATTTCATTGCATATTCAAAGGCAGAATGTTCTTCAGGATTTGGTGATTTCACTGTACTAAAGTTAGGGTCAGCAACAGCTTGTGAAGGTTCAATGACAAATTTTTCAAAACCAGCTTGTTTCAAAGCTTTTTCACCTAGCATTTTACCAGTACCATGTAATGGCGTAAAGACCAGTTTTAATTCCTTGCCCATTTCATCAACCAATTCATGATTGATAGTTACTTTACTTACCTCTTTTAGATAGGCGTTATCAACTTCTTCACCAATAATATTAATCAAACCACTGTGTTTTGCTTCTTCTTCTGATAAAACAACTACTTCAAGTGGATCTTCTACCTCTCGAACAAATTTCGTTACTGCATCTGCATCTTGTGGTGGCATTTGTCCGCCGTCTTCACCATATACTTTATATCCATTATAATTTGCTGGATTATGTGAAGCAGTAATCATGATACCAGTAAAGGTTTTTAAGTAACGTACTGCAAATGAAAGTTCAGGTGTTGGACGTAAACTTTCAAAGACATAAGATTTGATACCATGTTTTGCTAAAGTTTTGGCTGCTTCCATCGCAAATTCAGGAGAGTAATGACGGCAATCATAAGAAATAGCTACTCCACGATTACGCGTTTCAGGATCTTGTGTATTCATAAATCTTGCAAGCCCTTCTGTTGCTTGACGGACAGTATAAATATTCATACGGTTAATCCCAGGCCCTAAGATTCCACGCATACCTGCTGTACCAAATTCTAAAGGTGCATAAAAAGCATCTTCCAATTCTTTTGGATTATCTGCTAACTCAGCTAATTGTTCGCTTAAATGAGCTTCTAAATCCTCTTTTTTCTTCCATTGTTCATAGATTTGTTCCCAAGACATACAAAACACCTCTTTTTAAGATTCAAGATTTCGAGAGGGACTTCTCGGTAATATTATAACATTATTACAAAAAGATGAACAGACAAAAAAGCAAATGTTATAAAAATGAAAATGCCGAGTATTTTCAGAAATCTTTTCCGAAAACAAAAAACTTCTAGCATCATAAACCAGAAGTTTCATGTTTAGTCATTATCTGTTTTCTTCAATATATTGGTACGCTTGTTGACCTGCAATTCCACCGTCTCCAACTGCAGTAGTAATTTGTCGCAAGTGTTTTTGACGCGCATCACCACAAGCTAAAAGACCAGGAATTTTCGTTTGCATGCGTTCATCAGTTATAATCCAACCAGCATCATCGGTAATTCCTAAAGAAGTGAATGCTTGTGTTAAAGGAACTAATCCAACATAAATGAATACTCCATCTGCAGCTTCTTCATAAGTTTCACCAGTCTTCACATTTTTGATTTGAACACTAGTAACTTTTTGATCATCCCCTTTAATTTCTTCAACCACACTATCCCAAATAAAAGAAATTTTTTCATTGGCAAAGGCACGGTCTTGAATGATTTTTTGAGCACGCAAAGCATCTCTACGGTGAACAATCTTCACTTCATCTGCAAATTGGGTTAAATAAATGGCTTCTTCAACTGCAGAATCGCCACCACCAACGACAATTAATTTTTTATTTCGAAAAAATGCCCCATCACAGACTGCACAATAAGAAACCCCACGACCAGAATATTCTGCTTCTCCAGGAACTTCTAGATTTCGATGCTCACAACCAGTTGCAATAATTACAACTTTTGCTTCATAACTAGCATCATCCGTAATGACTTCCTTATAATCATGATGATCTTTTACTTCTACTACATTACCATAGCCGTGTTCGACGCCAAATTGATTGATACCATCATACATTTTTAAGGCTAAATCAGGACCTAAAATTGAATCAAAGCCTGGATAATTTTCCACCTCGGCAGTGTTGTTCATTTGTCCTCCAGGAATTCCTCTTTCCAATAATAATGTTTTAAGGTTTGCACGTGCAGCATATAAAGCAGCCGTCATGCCAGCCGGTCCTGCACCAATAATTATACAATCGTATTTCATTTAAAGAAACCCCTTTACTTTCTAATATATAGTAGTATAATCTTATTCGTTTATAAGAAACTATATCCACTATAAAGGAGGGAAAATATTTTGACAAGTAAAATGAATTTTCATGCTTCGGACCGTGAATTAATCTTTTTAAGTTGGCCTATATTCGTGGAATTATTGATGGTTGTTATTATTGGAAATATTAATGTCTGGATGATTTCACAATTCAATGAAGTTGCCGTTGCCAGTGTAGGGGCTACCAACCAATTATTGAGTTTATCTGTCTATATTTATGGATTTGTCACAATTGGTACACAAATAATGATTGCCCAATTTATTGGCGCTAAAAAGAATCGGGAAATTCCTGAAATTATCAATACTGCTATTTTTGCTGGACTGACGATTGGATTATTTCTAAGCCTTTGTTTTTATTTTTTTCCTGAAAAATTATTAGGATTTATGAATTTACCTGCTGAAGTCATTCAAATTGGTCTACCTTATGCAAAGATTTATGGTGGTGGTGTATTTATCGCAGCTGTCAATGCCATAATGGTAGCAAGTTTGAGAACACATGGATACACCAAACAAGCATTGTTAATTCCAATGTCTGCTAGTTTTTTAGCAGTTATCGGAAATTATCTTGCCCTATTTTCACCATTTGGGCTACCACATCTTGGCGTTGAAGGTTTGGCTTTTTCGGCATTATTCAGTAATTTTATTGCTTTTAATGTCGCTCATCGCTTACTAAAAAAATATGTGGGTTATGAGCTATTTTCTTCACGTATACATAAGATTTCCATCGCTAAACTAAAACAAATATTAAAATTGGGCTTACCTTCTTCTGGTGAATCAGTTTCCTATCAAGGAGCACAAGTAGTGGTTACGATGATAGTTGCTTCTTTAGGGGCAAATGTCTTAATCGCTAAATCCTATGTTGCTGCTATTACTCAATTCGTCTTTTTAACAGCAGCGGCTTTAAGTCAGGGAAATCAGATTATTATCGGTCGACGTGTAGGAGCGCAAGAATTTGATCGTGCTTATCAACGTGGCATGCGTTCAACATGGCAAAATGTCGCTATCTCTACTTTGATTTGTGTCATCACTTTTCTTTTCATTCAGCCAATTATGCATATCTTTACCAATAATCAAGAAATTATCGATATTGCACGTTGGGTCTTTTTAGTTGAAATTGTTCTTGAAGCAGCACGTGCCGTCAATATGACACTAGTCGGCTCGCTAAATGCTAGTGGGGATGTTAAGTTTCCATTGTTTTGTAGTTTGACCGTCCTATGGCTAATCAGTTTACCATTTTCCTATTTGTTAGCTATCGTGGTAAATTTTGGTTTAGTAGGTGTTTGGATTGCTTATGCGATAGACGAATCCTTACGCGCAATATTAATGATTCATCGTTGGCGTCATGGAACTTGGCGTAAAAAATCGATTATCAATACATAAAAATAAAGGAGCGGCCCAATTAACGAGCCTCTCCTTTTTATATTATTCATTACTTAAGTCTTCACCATTAGATGCAATCACTTTTTTGTACCAGTCAAAGGATTTCTTCTTCGTACGTTTTAATGTACCGTTTCCTTCATTATCACGATCCACATAGATAAAGCCGTAACGTTTTTTCATTTCCCCCGTACCAGCAGAAACTAAGTCGATACAACCCCATGTCGTGTAACCTAATAAATCAACCCCATCAATTTCAACGGCATCTTTCATCGCTTGAATATGTTTAGCTAAATAATCAATTCGATAATCATCTTCAACATAGCCATTTTCATCAGGTGTATCAACCGCCCCTAAACCATTTTCAACGATAAATAATGGTTTTTGATAACGGTCATAAATATCATTCATAGTCGTGCGCAATCCTAATGGGTCGATTTGCCATCCCCATTCGCTTGCTTTCAGATATGGATTCTTAACTGAAGCAAAGATATTTCCTTGTGTTTCTTCTAATTTATCAGAAGTTGCTACACGTGTTGAATAATAAGAGAATGAAACAAAATCAACCGTATGTGCTTGTAATAATTCTTCATCACCTGGTTGCATTTCAATCTTAACGCCTTTACGTTCTAATTCTTTAATGACATAATTTGGATATTTACCTCTTGCTTGCACATCAATAAAGAAGTAATTTTCACGATCAGATTTACGCGATTCCCAAACATCTTCAGGTTTACAAGTATATGGATAATAAGCCCCTGCAGCTAACATACATCCTACTTTATTTTCTGGATCAACTTCATGTGCAATCTTGGTTGCAATGGCTGAAGCGACTAATTCATGGTGAGCCGCTTGGTACTTGACTTGCTCTTGATTATCGCCTTCTTCAAAATAAAGTCCAGCCCCCATAAATGGTGCATGTAAAATCATATTAATTTCGTTAAATGTTAACCAGTATTTTACTAAGCCTTTATAACGATTAAAGATAACCGTGCATAAGCGTTCATAAAATTCAACTAATTTACGATTTCGCCATGCGCCATATTCTTTAATCAAATGCATTGGGCAATCAAAGTGCGTAATGGTGACTAAAGGTTCGATCCCATATTTTTGACATTCTTTAAACAAATCTTCGTAATATTGCAAACCTGCTTCATTTGGTTCTAGTTCGTCCCCTTTTGGGAAAATGCGGCTCCACGCGATAGATAAACGATAAACTTTAAATCCCATTTCAGCAAATAAAGCAATATCTTCTTTATAGCGATGGTACATGTCAATTGCCACTTTAGCTGGATAAAAATGTTGATCATCAAAATCAAACATCTTCATTTGACCTGTGATGACCGGAAAACGATCTGGCCCAATTGGTACAACATCGACATTTGCTAATCCACGTCCGCCTTCGTTATATCCTCCTTCACATTGATTCGCAGCCGTTGCGCCACCCCATAAGAAATCTTTTCTAAATCCCATTGATATTCCTACTTTCTTTATCATAATATTTACAACCTTATTATCCTATTTGTAAATAAAACGGCAAGTAAATTCATAAAATCTGCAATAACATTTACAAAATACGTTTTCAATCGTGCATTTTTTGTAAATATCATTTAAAATAGACTTATGAAAACTAAAGGAGGCAGTTATGTTATTATCCGAAAAAATGAAACAGGTTAAATTATCTCCTGCTGAACAAAATATTATTCAATTCATGCAAGAACACCCTTTTGACCTGGATCAATATGCCATCTCACGGCTAGCCAATCAATTATATGTCCATCCTTCTACCTTTATACGTTTAGCCAAAAAATTAGAATTTGATGGTTGGCTCAGTTTACGTCAGGCATTTAAAGAAGAGCAACAATATCTAAATGCCCGGTTTCAACAAATCAATCCCAATCTTCCTTTTTCAGCCAATGACAACGAAATGTTAATTGCTAGTAATATTGCTCAATTAGAAAGTGCCACCTTGATGGATTCTTTTGAATTACTGACACCACAAAAATTAAAAACAGCCAAAAAGCTTTTAAAAAATGCCAAACAGATTAAAATCTTTGGTAGCAGTGGCAACTTAATGGTGGCTAAAGATTTCATGCTCAAAATGCAGCGATTGAATTGTCCTGTAGAAATGTCGGATGTAATCGGTGAAACGCTGTATCAAGCATACAACACTGGTCCAGATACCTGTGCTATCTTAATTTCTTATACAGGGGAGAATTCAGCCATCATTAATATCGCCAAAATGCTCAAAAAGAAAGATACTCCTATCATTGCGTTGACCAGTATCGGGGATAATCAATTGTCTAGACATAGCGACTGTACCCTCTTTTTAACGACGCGAGAAAAACTTTATTCAAAAATTGCTAGTTTCACAATAAATACTTCTATATCATATTTATTGGATATCTTATATAGTTTGTATTTTTCAATCAATTATCAGCAAAACTTAAATCATGTACTCGAAATGGGCGAAATGATTGATACGCGTCAAAGTAGCTCAAGTATTATGCAAGAAGAAAAACAAAAAATTCGTTATCAAATTCAAGATTCTTTTAGACCCAATTAAAAACGAGCCTCGTACAACAGGCTCGTTTTATTATTACTTATAATCAACACTCTAAGTTGTTTCATATGCTGAATATGTACCTAAAAATGGATATCCTACTGCCATAGCAACTTTAGCAGAAGCACTATTATGCGCATCCCATAACGGCACCATTCCTTTTTCAAAACAGGATATGACCATTTTTGCTGCTAAAAATTTTGCTAAACCTCGACGTTGATAATCAGGATGAACAGCAATTTCAACTTCCAGTGCACCGTGATAAACAAATGCAGAAGAGATTCCGGCAATCAATTGTTTACCATCATAGAGAACAAAACCAATTGCTCCTTGTTCCTGATAAGAAGAAAAACTGTGAAAGACCCCTTGTAAATCACGAGACCACTCATTCTTGCCGCATTCAATAAAGCTTTTAGCATTCATTTCTTTACATTCAAATGGCGTAGAATATAGAGCTAAGTGATTTTGACATTCACTAAATGTTGCTTCATCAGGTACATCGAAAGCATAACGAGTAAAAATAGTGAATGATTCTTGTTGACTGAGATAGTTTTGCCAATTTTCTTGCTCGCTAATCAAAATGAGATATGCTAAGTTCGAAGGTAAGAGCTCACAATCCACTTCACCAGCTAAAAAAAGAAAATATCCGATTTGATAAGCAACTCCACCTTTTTCGGATATCCAAGCATGCCCAATTTGTGCCTGTAGTCCATAGCGAACCATATTTTTAGTCCAAGATTGAAAGATAGTTAATCTCTCATCTGATAGGTCTAAAACATCCCCCATTAATCAGCACCTCCGCTAGCTTGTAAGGCATACATCTGTGCATATAAACCATTTTTAGCAAGCAATTCTTCATGATTTCCACGTTCGACAATTCGACCTTTATCTAAAACCAAAATCAAATCAGCATCGCGAATTGTAGATAGACGGTGGGCAATGGCAATTGTGGTACGATTTTGGCGCATATTTTGTAAACCTTGCTGAATATGACTTTCTGTTTCTGTATCAATATTGGCTGTTGCTTCATCTAAAATTAAGATTTTCGGATTTGTGACCACGGTACGCGCAAAGGAAATTAATTGACGTTGCCCACTCGAATACGCCGCCCCTTTTTCAATCACTTTGGCTTGATAATCACCGTCTAATTCTTCAATAAATTGATTAGCTTGAACAAACTTAGCTGCATGAATCATTTCTTCATCAGTAATATCTGGATTTAACAAACGAATATTATCGGCAATGGTTCCATAAAACATAAAGGGATCTTGTAAAACCAATCCGATTTTTTCACGCAATTCTTTATAAGTATAGTCACGAATGTCACGACCATCAATGAGAATTTGCCCCTCTTCAAATTCATAAAAACGCATTAAAACATTAATGATAGAGCTCTTACCACTACCAGTATGTCCAACTAAGGCTACAGTTTGATTTTCATCAGCCACAAAATTAATATCTTTTAAGACTTGATTTTTACCATCGTATGAAAAACTTACATGCTTAAATTCGATTTTACCACGTGTAATTTTAGCATCTGTAAGATTTTTTTGTTCAGGAATTAACTCTTGGGTATCCAGTAATTTCAAAATTCGGCTCGCAGCAACTAAACCGTCTGTGTAAGTACTCAATGAATCCATTACCTGCGTCATTGGTCTAAAGAAATTTTGCACATAAGTCGTAAAAGCATAAATCATCCCAACCTCTAAAACTGTATGCGTAGCCTGAAAACCAAACATGGTCAAACTAATACTCAATCCGATTGCGTATAAGAAGTTAATAATCGGTGCAAGCAATAACGTGTTGGTTTTAATCATGGCATAGCGCGTGCGCAAATATTTGGTATTAGTCTTCTCAAAACTTTTTTTCAAACGATTTTCTTGACGGAATTGCTGGATAATATGCATTCCCGAAATGTATTCGTTCAATTTTGTATTCAACTCACTCAAACGTTCACGCATTTGTCGATAAATCTTAGAAGATAGTCTTTGATACGTAACAATGATTAAGATTAGTAGTGGTAAAAAAGCTAAGTTTACTAAGGCGATTTTCTTATCCAAAGCATACATCGCTACAAATGAACTAACTAACGATAAGATTCCAGTTAACACCATCATAAAGACATTCCAAAAATCATACAAGGTTTCAGTATCATTGGTTACCCGTGAGACAATAGAACCTGCGGGCGTTTGATCGAAATAGCGAATCCCTAGTTGCTGTAACTTTTCAAATAAAATGACGCGAATACGATTTAACGTCTTAATGGAAGCAACAGCATATAAATACCACTGGCCAAACCAAATAAATGCCTTAATGATTGAGGTTGCGAAATACAAACCAGCAAAGAGGTATAAAATTCGCATAGTCGCTGATTTGGTTTGTAAATAGTGGTCCATAAAATATTGTAGAATTTGTGGCATATAAACATTGATTACCGCTAAAGCAATTGAAAAAATCACCGCAAAGAAAAAGGTAGCTGCAAACGGACGCGCAAATTTAAAGGTTCTCTTTAAAATTGATACTTGTTCTTTTAAGGTAAATGATTTTGACCATTCTGATTGTTGTTCCATTATTCAGCCCCCCTTTGATCTAAATTACTTTCTAATTGTTGTTTATGCCACATTTTTGCATACCAAGCTTGATTATCTAATAATTGTTGATGCGTACCGCGTTCAGCAATTTGACCATCTTCTAATACAATAATTTCATCCGCATGCATCACACTACTCAAGCGATGCGCCACAATAATCATAGATGAATGATTTTCTTTTTGACGAATTTGCTCTAAGATAGCTTCTTCGGTTTTGGCATCCACAGCAGATAACGCATCATCTAAAATTAATAGATTTGGATCTGTGATAAAGGCCCGCGCAATAGAAATACGTTGTTTTTGCCCACCTGATAATGAGATACCACGTTCACCCACCAAAGTTTCATATCCATGAGGCATTTGCATAATATCTTCATGAATGGCTGCTTGTTTGGCTGCTTGAATCATTTTCTCTTCTCCAAAATTTGGATTAGCAAAACAAATATTTTCAGCAATCGTTGTTGAAAATAGAAAATGATCTTGAGGAACATATCCAATTGCAGGCAAATAGGCATCTAATCGGTAATCTTTAATACTATAATCACCAAAATAGATACTTCCTTGATAGTCGTCATAAGTTCTTAGTAACAAACTCAATAAAGTTGTTTTTCCTGAACCCGTTTTTCCCACGATTCCTAGCGTCTTACCTTGAGGAATCGTCACATGAATATTTTGTAAAACCGGATTTTGCCCATCAGGATAGGTGAACGAATCCAAATCGATACTTAAATCGCCGTTTGCTTTTTGTGAAACACCTGTTTGTTTTTCAATAATATGGCTTTTTTCTCTGAATAGTTCAAAGACACGATCATAACTTGCATTCCCACGTTCAAGTACATTAAATAGTTGACCGACTGCAAACATTGGCCATACTAACATGCCGATATAACTCATAAAAGAAACTAATTGACCAATCGAAATGGTTCCTTTTACCACATATCCACCACCAATGATAATGGTTACCACATAAGTTAAACCAATAATCAGTGTAATTAATGGATCATATAAAGAATCGTATAGCGCTACTTTCTTATTTTTTTCAATTACAAAATCGACCTTATCTTTAAAATCTTCTACATCTTCTTTTTCTTGGCCAAATGTTTTGATGACTTTAATCCCGGTGACACTTTCTTGGACTTTATCATTCAAATCAGAAAAGGCATCTTGAGATTTACGAAAAGCATTATGTAATTTATCGCCTAACACTTTGGCCATTAATGATAACAGTGGCAACGGTAATAATGCTAAAATTGTCAATCGAATATCAACAAAAATCATCATCGCAATAATCGTAATACCACCTGTGATAAATGAATCAATAAATGTTAAAATTCCTGCGCCTGCAACATTTTGAATCGCATTTAAATTCATGGTTGCATAAGCCATTAAATCTCCGGTACGATATTTATGATAAAAAATTTGGTCCATCAATGTAAAATGATCAAATAATCGTTCTCGTAATATTTTTTCCAAACGAGCTGCACTTCCCCAAATATTGGTACGCCACACATAACGAAAGGCGTATTGGCTAATTGCAGAAAAAACAAGTAGACCTATGTAATAAAAAATCTTTTGTAGATGAATCTGCTTACTGGCAATTTCATCAATTACTTTACCAATTACCCATGGTGGAATTAATTGAACCAAAGCTACCACAATCAATGCGGTTATACCAATTAAGTAATGTTTCTTTTCTTGTTTAAAAAACCACCATAATTTTTTAAATATTGCCATTTTTTCACTCCTATTCTTCAATATTTTTCTGTATTTTTACTAAATAAACCAATCACCCCTGATGATATACTGGAAACCTTATTCACTCGTAGCTGATCGAGTCGCCTCACTTTCTTAATAATCTGTGCTCGGCGAGTAGCTACTTCGGCGTATAAGCCAGCTCGTCTGGAAAAGTCTTTACTTCTCGGACTTTCCCGACGTTCTGGACAACCTTATCCGCTCGTAGCTGACCAACCCGCCTCACATCCTTAATATAAAAAGGATAGCTGTATCTTGTGTGATACATGCTATCCTTTACCTATTCAAAATCAATTATTATTTCATCTGATTTTTCATTTGTTGCATCATTTGACGAACTTTTTTCTCAGAAGGTTTTTGACCCATTTGCGCCATCATTGTACGCAACATTTCCTCGTTAATTGGAGGGTTTTGTTTTAGGTAATCTTGCATGTATTTTCGCGCTAAGAAGAAGCCTCCTACTGCACCCGCAGCAAGGGCAATCACAATGCATAATACTAAAATTCCTGTAGATACCATAATTACTTTCCTTTCTTTAATGTACTCTCAGTTATTCATTGTACTAAAAATTATTTCAAAAAGAAAGCCTTCCAAATAAATTTCCTACAATAATTCAGCAAAAACTTCCGGATTAAATGCTTGTTTACGTAACATTTCTATTTCTTTGCCATAAGGAGCTTTTGCAGTTTTCTTATCCGCACCAACATAAGGTGTTTCCAAAATAGTTGGAATTCCCTCTAATTGTGGATGATGCGCAATATAGTTTAATGCTTCAAAGCCAATCTCACCAAAACCAATATTGGCATGTCGGTCTTTATGCGCACCACATACATTTTTAGAATCATTTAAGTGCAAGACTTTTAGGCGATCTAAACCAATAATATGATCAAATTCGTTTAATACACCATCAAAATCTTCCTTGATATTATAGCCTGCATCATGGGTATGACAAGTATCAAAGGTCACTGATAATTTTTCGTTCAAGGTAACCCCATCAATAATTCGGGCTAACTCTTCAAAAGTACGACCAAGCTCAGTCCCTTTACCGGCCATCGTTTCTAAAGCAATTTGCGCAGTTTGCTCCTTGGATAGCACTTCATTTAACCCTTCAATAATCTTTGCCAACCCTGCATCTACACCTGCGCCTACATGTGCTCCTGGATGTAAGGTAATCTGTTTTGCACCTAATGCTTGGGCACGCATGATTTCTGCACGTAAAAATTCAATCGCAAAGCCAAAATTCTCAGGCTTAATGGTATTTCCTAAATTGATAATATAAGGTGCATGCACGATAAACTCATCAATGCCATTAGCAGACATCAAAGCCTTACCTTCTACAATTTTCATCTCTTCGATAGGTTTTCTGCGTGTATTTTGAGGTGCACCTGTATATATCATAAAAGTATTTGCCTCATAAGACAGACTTTCTTTTACAGCACCTTCTAGCATTGCTTTCCCACTCATTGAGACATGTGATCCTATTAACATTTCACTACCCCTTTCTAATTACTAAGGATAGTATTACGAAAAATGAGCAAGATTGCAAGGATAATGCCTAGCTAATTCATAACTAAAACAATTAATGTCATAAAGACGAGACTGAACAAAAAACTTAGTGAAGAAGCAAAGCCAACATATTCTGCTTTTGCTCCTACAATAACAGCATTCATAACGCAAAATAAAGGTATTGGGGAAACACATAGCAAACTTAGAACCATTTTTTCTGCCATTGAAATCGGTAAAATATGTATAACAAAAATGAATAAGAACCCCACCAAATAGCGCAAGGAAAATAACTTTACTAGCGGTTTAAAACTGCCTTTTGGTAAAGCGAAATCTAAGTATAAGCCAATCATAAACATGGACAAAAATACATTGGCATTAGCAAGCGGCACAAAGAATGTATGTATAAACGACGGTAACGAAACTTGAAAATATCGCAAGCCAAACATAATTAAATAACACATAAACGGAACCGAACTTAAAAGTTGCCTTAACATATTTCGAAAAGAAAAACGTTGATTAGTTGCAACCAAGGTATCAACTACAGCCTGCGTTCAACCTGTCAACATAACAGAATTACCAATATCAAACATTGAGATCATGGGAACAAAAGTCGGTTGAATATTTTGAATGAATGGTAAGAGAAAATTTCCAATATTAAATCCTGAACCTAAATACATCATCGTTGCCTTTTGTTTATTTTCTTGTTTAAAAGTTGTAAAATAAGCAAGCAACACTTGGAAGATGGACCATATCAAAGCAATGATTATAAATAGAACTAATTGATTTTGAATATGTAAATCAGATAAATTCACAATAATCGCAGCAGGTAATGTCACATAGACAATAATTCTCGACAAAACATCGCCATCTTTTTAGTAAATATCCTAAAATAATAATGACAAATAAACTTCCCGATTGTAATAACACTTGCTGCATAAATTCACCTCTAAAAAAAACACCTATGGACGATATGTCACAATAGGTGTCATTTTAATTGATACTTTCATTCTATTCTTCTACGTTATCCTTTTCAAGCGCTTCTTCGTGTTTTTGTTTCATTTCTTTGACCTCTTCTTGGATATCTTCATAATCAAAACGAGTAATCACACCATGCAATTCATTCATTACAATTGCATTTAGCGCTTCGTTATCTTCCTCTTCATAATACATTAACAATCCAGTCTGCCCAGCAGTGATTTGTTTAGAAATTTCATCAAAAATGGTTTTCGTGTCTTTTTGTTCACTTGCAGTAATACCTGCAGCAACCAAGTCACCTAAGATCCAGCCAAATAAGACGCCTAATGGACCACCTAAAATTCCTACAAGCATACCAATAAAACCACCACGATTCAAGTTACTTGCCGTTTGTAAATCAATTAAATCTTTAATGGAAAAATGTTTGTCATCCTCACTTTTTTCTACAACTGCCAATTGATGAATCTGATAGGCACTTCCCTGATTATTTTTGATTTTCGAAAAGGCTTCATAAGCGATACTATTTTGATCAAACACCATTACTGCTACTCTTTTTGTCATTGCAAACATCCTCTCATTTAATACTGAAAAGATCACGTAATGATTTCGCAAAAAACTTACACATACTTTATCTAGCAATCTTCTCAGCTAATAATATATCATGTCATTCATTTGTATTCGAAAAAGGTAGGCTAAAAAACAACCTACCTAATTATTTTAAAACTGTAATAAGAAGTATTTTTTCTTTCCACGACGTAATACAACCATATCACCAATCTTATCTACATCTGAAAGTTGGTATTCTAAATCTTGGACACGTTCACCATTAATGTAAATCGCACCATTTTGTAAATCTTCACGTGCTTGACGTTTAGATTGTACCAGTCCAGACACTACTAACACTTCTAATAATTTCAAATCAGCATCTTGTGGTACTGTATAGCTAGGTACACCTTTAAAACCTTGCTTGATTTCGGAAGCTGATAATTCTTTAATATTACCACTGAATAAGGCTTGTGAAATGTGCACTGCTTGTTCATATGCTTCTTTTCCGTGTACTAAAGTCGTCACTTCTTTGGCTAGAGCTTTTTGAGCTACACGTGTTTCTGGTGCAGCCATAAATTCTTTTTCAATTTCTGCGATTTCATCTAAACTCAAGAAAGTAAAGTATTTCAAGAATTTAATCACATCGCGGTCATCAGTATTAATCCAAAACTGGTAGAACTCGTATGGCGTAGTTTTTTCAGCATCCAACCATACTGCATTACCTTCAGATTTACCAAATTTGGTACCGTCAGCTTTCGTAATTAAAGGCATGGTTAACGCAAATCCTTGGACATCACGCTCTCTGCGCATTAATTCAATACCAGAAGTAATATTTCCCCATTGGTCGGATCCACCTAATTGCAATAAACAGCCGTAATTATCATATAACTTTAAGAAATCATAAGCTTGTAGTAATTGGTAAGCAAATTCAGTGTATGAAATACCCGTTTCGATACGGCGTTTGACACTTTCTTTACTCATCATGTAGTTAATTGTAAAGTTTTTACCAACATCACGAAGAAAGTCAATCAGGCTTAACTTGCCTAACCACTCATAATTGTTTGCGATAATGGCAGGATTTTCTTCATTATCAAAATCAATAAAGCGTGAAAGTTGGTTCTTAATACTTTGAGACCAATTTTGGACGGTTTCTAAAGTGTTTAATTGACGTTCTTGATCTTTAAATGAAGGATCCCCAATCATTCCTGTTCCCCCACCAACTAAGGCAATCGGCATATGACCATGTTGTTGGAAGCGACGTAACATTAAGATAGGTAACAAATGACCAATATGCAAACTATCTGCAGTTGGATCAAAGCCCACATACAATTTAACAGACTCTTCGTTTAAATGTTTTACTAGAGCATCTTCGTCTGTGGTTTGATAGACTAGACCTCTTTCCTTTAATTCTTGAAATAAGTCCGCTGTCATACTATTCACTCCTTCAAATTTTCCTTGTATTCAATTATTTCATGTATCAGCTTTAGTAAAAAAACACTACTAAAATACATAAACATATCATAACTTAAATTTGATAGAAAGAAAAGGCTTTTCCAATGATTTCACTGTTTTTTTCTTGAAAGAATAGATAATTATTATCCATTTATCTAAATCTTTGCTATAATAGTAGAAGATTTTAGGAGGTGTTGATGTGACTTTAAATAAACAACCCATAAAGAAGAAAAAAAACAAAGAGAAAATTGATAATTATCAAATTTTTAATATTACAGTTCGTGTAACACAAGCATTATTTTTAGTCTTTTTCTCATTACTATTACTCCTTGCTGCTTTAGGTGCTGGCATTGGAATGGGATATTTTGCTTTTTTAGTTGAGGATACCAAAATCCCTAGCAAGGTAGAACTCCAACAAGACCTAGGCGATATCACTCAAACATCTAAACTTGTTTATGCTAATGGAAATACTATCAGCAATATTCGTTCTGATTTACGTCGAACCAATGTTACCTCAAACCAAATATCGCCACTATTGAAAAAAGCAGTCGTTGCTACTGAAGATGAATATTTTTATAAACATCATGGGGTTGTACCAAAAGCAGTTATTAGAGCGCTACTATCCGAAGCAATTGGTGGCGGCGGTGGTGGTGGTTCTACGTTAACCCAACAATTGGTGAAACAACAAATTTTATCAAGCGAAACAACCTTTAAGCGTAAAGCGAATGAAATCTTATTGGCTTTAGAAGTCGAGAAAAACTTTTCTAAAGATGAAATTATTACGATGTATTTAAATGTTTCTCCTTTTGGACGCAATAATCATGGTCAGAATATTGCGGGTGTCCAAGAAGCTGCAATGGGAATTTTCGGGAAAAATGCCAGTGATTTAAGCTTACCACAGGCTGCCTTTATTGCTGGGCTGCCACAAAGTCCAATCATCTATAGTCCTTATACGAATGATGGTCAGCTAAAAAATGATTTTACTTATGGTCTTAAGCGAAAAAATGTCGTCTTATTTAGCATGTATCGCAACCATGATATTACTAAAAAAGAATATGAAGATGCAAAGAACTATGATATTACGAAGGATTTCTTACCACCAAGTCAAGTCCAAAACACTTCATATGGTTTTTTATATGATACCGTGATGTCACAGGCAATTGATATTATCGTTAATCAGCTTGCTGCAAAAGATGGTCTGACAGAATCACAATTGGCAGATAACGATGTATACAATGAATATGAACGCACAGCCAAAGACACTTTAGCAAATGGCGGTTATACCATCCAAACAACAATCGACGAAGGAATATATCAAGCGATGCAACAAGCGGTCAATGATTATGGTAGCTACCTAGATACGAATTACAATGATCCTGTTGAAGTTGGAAATGTCTTAATGGATAATGCAACCGGAAGAATTCTAGGCTTTGTTGGTGGTCGTAATTACAATCAAAATCAGTTTAATCACGCCTTTGATGCCAAACGCCAAGCTGGTTCTGCCATTAAACCGGTACTTGTATATGGTCCTGCAATTGACTTAGGCTTGATGGGGTCAGAAAGTCGCGTATCTGACTATGCAACCTCTTGGAAAACCGGTGATGATGCAGGTAAAGAGATTGTCAATGCTACAAATAAAGGAAGCAATACTTTCCAAACTGTACGAGAAGCTTTAAACTGGTCGAACAATATTCCTGCTTACAATATTTATCAAGAAGTATTGAATGAGACTGGTGATAAAAATTTTGTTTACAATAACTACCTATCAAAAATGAATTATCCTGCTTCCGATATTTGGCAATATGAATCTGCACCATTGGGAGTAGCCTCGCTTTCAGTAGTTTCTCAAACAAATGGCTTCCAGACTTTGGCCAATCACGGAATATATCAACAAGGCTATTTAATCGAAGCCATCACTAATTCAAAAGGTAAAAAAATCTATAAACATAAGCAAAATCCTGTTCGAGTATTCTCTGAAGCAAGTGCAAGTATCATGAATGATTTAATGCGTAGTGTCTTACAGGTGCAAATAACTACAAGCTATAAAACTGATTTAAGCAGTCTGAATGCATCTTTGGCTAATTTAGACTGGGTCGGTAAAACGGGATCAACTAATGACTGGGCTGATTCATGGTTAATAGTCTCAACACCAAAAGTGACCATCAGCAGTTGGTCAGGTTATGAAGATAATCGCCCTTCTGATAGTAATGCAGGTAGACGTACTTCTCTTTATTTGGCAAACTTAGTCAATCGTATTTATCAAGTGAGTCCCAAAGTTTTTGGCACAAATGAAAAATTCACTTTAGCTGATAGCGTCAAAAAGGAAAAAGTATCTAAGTTTACAGGTCAAAAGAATCAAGGAACCGTTAAAATTGGCAATACGGAATGGAAGAGTTTTGGTGAAGAAACCACTTCACTTTGGGCAAAAAACGGGCCAGTTGATACTAGCTTCAGATTTGGCATTGGTGGTACAGATGAAAATTACCAAGATTATTGGAAAAAACTTACTCCTGCCAAAAAAGAAGAAAATAAAGATAAAGATTCTAAAGAAAAGACTGAAAAAGACAGCAAAGACGAAAATGAAAATCAAGATGATGCAGAGCAAGATGAAAAAAATGAGGATCAGAACACTGATTAATGTTTATAAGCGCAAAAAAGATGCTGACCCAAAAGTATTTTAGCAAGATAATAAAAAAGAAATCCTTATGATGAAATAAATAATTAATAAAAGACAAAAAGAAAATCCGAATGTTCAACTTGATTACTCATAAAATCAACGATGAACGTTCGGATTATTTATATACTCATTTTTTATTAGAGACTACTGGGGCAGCCCCTTTTCATCTATTAATTATTTTGTTGAACCCTTCTCAGAAATACCAAATGGTAAAATAATTGTTTTTTGTTCAACTTCTTCTTTGTTCATTAATTTAGTCAATAAGCGCATCGCAACAGCACCCATATCATACAATGGCTGAGTGATGGTTGTTAGTTTAGGACGAACAACATCTGTAAGCAATGAGTTATTGCTTGTAATAATTTCGAATTCTTCAGGAACTTTTACTCCTGCATCTAATAAACCATCAAGGATACCAACAGCTAATTCATCATCAGAAATAAATGCAGCAGTTGCACCTGAGTTACGTAAACGCTCAACTAAACGTAAACCATCTCTAAATGAATAAGGCGCTTCAAAAATTAACCCTTCATTATAAGCAATGCCAGCTTCTTCTAAGGCTTGTTTATAACCACCTAAACGGGCATGTCCATTAATTGGATCAATTAAAGCACCGCTAACAAAGGCGATATCTTTGTGTCCGTTTTTCACTAGAATTTGAACAGCTTCTTTTGTCGCTGCTTGATAATCAATATTCACGCTACCTACTTGATTATCGGGATCAATTGAACCAGCTAATACTACTGGTGTTTTTGAACGTGAGAACTCACCACGAATTTCATCTGTGATATGATGTCCCATAAAGATAATACCGTCTACTTGTTTCGCTAACAAGTTGTTTAGTACGTGTACTTCTTTAAGGTTATCCCCATCAGAGTTAGCTAAAATAATATTATATTTGTACATAGTGGCAATATCATCAATCCCACGAGCTAATGAGGCAAAAAACATATTACTTACATCAGGGATGATTACACCAACTGTAGTCGTCTTTTTACTTGCTAAACCACGAGCCACAGCGTTTGGACGATAATCAAGGCGTTCGATGACCTCAAGTACTTTTTTACGTGTTGCAGGTTTCACATTTGGGTTGCCGTTTACAACACGAGAAACTGTTGCCATCGAAACATCTGCTTCACGCGCAACATCATAAATTGTAATTGTTTGTTTATCCATTCTCTATAAACCCCTTTATTATTTTCAGAAAATATCATTTACATTTCTTAGTAAGAATAGCAGAATTTTCACTGATTTGCAACCGTTTTTATATCATTTTCATTATTTTTTCGAAATTTCTTTTCACATTATTAAAAATTAGATACAATAAAGGTAAGTTTTATGGAAAGAAGGTTTTTTGATGAATATCAAAAAAATAAAAGAACTCCAAGAATGGATGCAAAACAATCAAGTAGAAGTTTCCTATGTCAGCAATCCAAGTTCAATTGCCTACTTAACTGGCTTTGAAAGCGATCCTCATGAACGTGTATTAGCGCTTTTTATTCATGCAGACAAGGCACCTTTTTTATTCACACCTGCAATGGAAGTTCCTGAAGCAAAAAAAGTTTTTAATGAAGATGTCATTGGTTACCTAGATACCCAGAATCCATGGAAAATTATTTTGAATGAATTAAAAGTACACTTTGGCCCATTCAAAAAGATGGCTTTAGAAAAAAATCAATTAAGCGTTGAACGTTTTGAAATATTAAAAGACGGGTTAGCCACAGTTGATTTTTCTGCAGATATTACTCCTATCCTACAGCAAATTCAGCTTGTTAAAACACCAGAAGAAATTCAAACACTTCTTGAAGCAGGACATTGGGCTGATGTCGCATTTGAAATTGGATTTAATGCCTTAAAAGAAAAAGTAACCGAACAAGAAATTGTTGCCGAAATTGAATATCAATTGAAAAAACAAGGTGTAAGTAAAATGTCCTTTGATACCTTAATTTTATTTGGCGATAATGCAGCCAATCCACATGGAAATCCAGGTAGTCTACAGTTGCGCAACCATAATCTAGCCCTCTTTGACTTAGGTGTAGTCTGGAAAGGTTACTGCAGTGATGCTACTAGAACTGTTTCCTTTAAAGAACCTACCGCTAAACAACGCGAAGTTTATGAAGTTGTCTTACAAGCACAATTAGCTGCTCAAAATGCTGTAAAACCTGGAATTACAGCCCAAGAGTTAGATGCGATTGCACGTAAGGTTATTACAGATGCTGGCTATGGCGAATACTTTACCCATCGTCTCGGTCATGGTATTGGTACGACTGTCCATGAATTTCCATCAATTGTCGAAGGTAATTCTATGGTGCTAAAAGAAGGTATGTGCTTCTCTATCGAACCTGGAATATATATTCCTAATGAAGTGGGTGTCCGAATTGAAGACTGTGTTTATGTCACAAAAGATGGTTGCCAAAGCTTTACGCAAACACCAAAAGAATTAATTGTATTATAAACAAAATCAGGTTTTCCGTAATGGAAAACCTGATTTTTTATTTTTCTTCCTCTTCTGACTCATTGTCTTCAGATGTTAAAGCTTCACTGTGCATTTCATTAGGCTGTTGTGTTTCTTCAACTGGCTCTTCGCTTGCAACTTGTTCGATAATATCCTCAATCTTACCAACGACAATATCTTTTTCATCTTCAGCTTCATCTTCATTAGCTAAAGCTTCAAAATCTAAAATAATATCTTCACCTTTTGGCTCAACATCCTCAGAAATAGCCACATCTGTTAACTTATTAGATAAATCCAAATCTTGAACAGATTGTTTCACTCTATTGGTTAAATCTACTACTTGATCTTTTAAATCCGCATATAGTTCATTCGTAGTTACACCAGTTTTTTCTTTTAACAAATTAGCAATTTCTTCTGATTGTTTTGTTAATTGAATGGCTTTGGCTTGAGCTAATTTTTTTAAATCATCTGCTTTATCAACAACTTGATCATTATATGCTGCGGTTGAATCTAAAACATCATCCAATTGTTTAGCCAAACGAGCTCGTAATTCTTTTCCAGATTCAGGTGCTAATAATAAAGCTGTAATCGCTGCAGCACTACCACCAATTAATGCACCTAATAAAAAACCACTATTTTTACCCATGTCTATTCCTCCGTTTGTGTTTTATTTTTTTTCATATATTTTGCTGCTAACTGCCCAACACGTCCAACAATTGCCGTTTGCGCAGTAACTTTTCCAATTGTTCCAACATGTGTTACTAGATTACGACTAGCAAGATTTAGATCACTCACACTTTCGCTTAAATCAGCAACCGCCGTAAATAGTGGATCAATGGTCGCTACCTTTTGATTAACATCTGCTAATAATTCATTGCTCTTAACCAGTAGTCCCTCCACTTCTCTAGACAAAATATCAGCGTCTTTTGTAACTATTTGAATGGTGTGATTCGCCTCTTTCACTGTATTTTCGACATTAGATATCACGCGATTGGCTTTTTGTACCAAGCGAATTAAGAAAAACATTAATCCAGCAAAAGCAATCGCAGCAATTAATGCAGCAATTTCAAAACCATTCATTGTCTTCACTCCCCTATTTATCTTCTTTCTTGGATTCTAGTTCATGTGCTAAATCAATAATGTATTGACGTAAATTGTCTTTAACTTCTGGGTGTGTCAAACCATATTTAATACTTGTTTTTAAGAATCCAAATTTATCTCCCACATCATAACGTGTTCCCTTGAATTCTCGTGCAAAGACTCTTTGGGTTTGGTTTAAAGTATCAATTGCATCGGTTAATTGAATTTCATTACCTGCACCTGGTTTTTGATTTTCTAGTATTTCAAATATTTCAGGTGTCAATAGATAACGACCAATAATCGCTAAATTACTTGGTGCTTCACTTGGTTGTGGTTTTTCCACAAAGTTTTTTACGTTGTATAAGCCAGCGACAACTTGATTACCTGGATTGATAATGCCATATTTAGACGTATCTTCATGGTCTACTTCCATCACGGCAATCGTAGAAGCATGCGTACGTTCATAATCATCCATCAATTGCTTACTTAATGGTACTTTGTCTTCCATCAAATCATCACCAAGCATGACTAAAAATGGTTCATTTCCAACAAAGGCTTTTGCTTGTAATACAGCATGACCAAGACCTTTTGGATGAGATTGACGAATAAAGTGTAAGTTAACATCCGTTGTTTCTTCTACTAATTTTAGTAAATCATCTTTACCTTTTTCACGTAAATTTGTTTCTAATTCAATATTCGAATCAAAATGATCTTCAATTGGACGTTTGGCTTTTCCTGTCACAATCAAAATGTCTTCAATACCAGATTTCAATGCTTCTTCTACAATAAATTGAATCGTTGGTTTATCAACAATTGGCAACATTTCTTTTGCCATCGCTTTCGTTGCAGGTAAAAATCGAGTTCCTAGTCCTGCTGCTGGAATTACTGCTTTTCTTACTTTCATTTCAAACCCTACTTTCGATACAAATTTGAGAATTCATTTTCAACTTTACTATCACGTAGCATGATATCTTTAGCTACTGTTTTGATATCACGATTTTCATAAAGTACTTGATAAATAGCTTGCGTAATCGGCATTTCAACTCCCAATTGTTGTGAAAGTTCCATTGCCGCATTAGTCGTCGCAACCCCTTCGACAATCATCCCCATGTTATCTAATACTTCATCTAATTGATGGCCTTTACCTAATAAGTTGCCGGCACGCCAATTTCGTGAGTGAACACTCGTACAAGTAACGATTAAATCACCTACACCACTTAAACCGATAAAAGTTAATGGATCTGCTCCCATCGCCACACCTAGACGTGAAATCTCAGCTAAACCACGTGTCATAATCGCCGCTTTGGCATCATCACCAAAGCCTAATCCATGTAAAGCTCCGGCACCAATCGCAATAATATTTTTCAATGCTGCTCCTGTTTCAACACCAATAACATCTGTATTTGTATAAATTCGAAAATATTCATTTGTAAATAATTGTTGGACATATTTTGCAGCCTGTTCATTTTCACTTGCTGCCGTGATTGTCGTAATATCATGTACGGATACTTCTTCAGCATGACTAGGACCAGATAGCACAACTACGGCCTGACGATGTGATTCCTCAATTTCCTCTAATAAGATTTCAGAAATTCGTTTATGTGTTTTTTGTTCTAATCCTTTTGATGCATGGATAATCACAGGTTGATTTTGACATACTTGATTAAATTGCTCGGCCACGGTTCTCATCGCTTTTGTCGGTACAACAAACAAAACAGCATCTGCATCTTTCACAGCTGTGGCCAAATCTTTTTCCCCACGAATAGATGAAGGTAATTTTAGATTTGGTAAATAATGGCGATTCGTATGATAAGTATTAATTTCATCAATTTGAGCTGGGTTATTCCCCCAAATCACGACGTCATGACCATTTTCAGCCAATACTTGGGCAAGTGCACTCCCCCATGATCCTGGACCTAAGACTGTAATTTTCTGTTTCAAAAGAATTCCTCCTTTAGATGATAAACTCGTTACTACCTAATGAACGTGTGTAGCCTGAAATATTTTGTTTACGACGATAATAACCAACCGCAAATGCCCCAAAGAATAAAATAACTGATAACAATTGTGAAACACGAATTGAACCAAATAAATACAGACTGTCTGTACGCATGTCTTCGATAAAGAAACGGCCAAAACTATACCAGATGCAATAACTTAAGGCAATTTCACCTTGCTTGAACATAGAAGTACGATACTTTCTTAATAAGATGATAATGATAAAGCCAGTAATACTCCACAATGATTCATATAAAAAGGTTGGTTGGCGATAGAAACCATCAATATACATATTTTCGATGATAAATTTTGGAAGATGAAGCTGTTGTAAAAATTCTAGCGTGGTTTTTCCACCAAAAGCTTCATGGTTCATAAAGTTTCCCCATCTACCAATCGCCTGCGCCAACAAGACATTTGGTGCAGCAATATCTAAGAACTTCCAAATATCAATATAATTTTTATAGCAAAAATAAATTAACCAAGCTCCGCCAGCAATTAAACCACCATAAATAGCTAATCCACCGGCACGAATATTAAAAATTTGGATAGGGTCTGCCAGATAGGGTTGGATATCGAAAATAATGTAGTAGATTCTTGCACCAACAAAAGCCAATGGTAAGCCAATAAGCATAAAATCATAGACATCATCAGCCTTCATGCCGACACGCTGGGCTTCACGTGAACTTAAATACATGGCTAAAATAATACTAGATACAATAATTAATGCATACCAATAAACCGGCAAGCCAAACAGTTCAAATGCAACACGATTCACTTGTGACAATATCAAAGACAACGCCCTACTTTCCTGAATTTTCAGCAATCAATAATGATAAACGTTCTTCAAATTTTTTCGTTGCATCAAATCCCATGGTCCGTGCTCTAAAGTTCATTGCTGCGACTTCAATAATAATTGCAACATTTCGACCAGTTTTGACAGGGATGCGAATTTGCGGAATAGCAACATCGCCAATTTCAACCGTAGCATTTTCAGAACCAAGGCGATCATATTTTTTATCTTTTTCCCATGCTTCTAAATAAACTGCTAATTGCACTTGCATCGAACCACGCACCGCACTCGCCCCGAATAGATTCATGACATCAATAATTCCAATCCCACGAATTTCGATTAAATGCTCTAAAATTTTTGGTGGCTCTCCAATTAATGTTAAGTCATCTTGCTTGTAAACATCTACACGATCATCCGCAATAAGGCGATGGCCACGTTTAATCAATTCTAGGGCTGTTTCACTTTTACCAATACCGCTACTACCTTGAATCAAGACACCTAGGCCATAAACATCTACTAATACGCCATGAACACTTTCTCTGACAGCTAATTTACTATCTAAAAAACTAGATAATTGGCCTAATAAGCGGGAAGTTGACACACCGGAACGTAAAACAGGGATTCCTGCTTCATCACCAGCTTGTATCAATTCTTTAGGCACTCCTAAGCCGCGTGAGATAACAAAGGCTGGAATTTCTGGTGCACACATCCTACGCATTACCATCAATCTCTCTTCTGGTAACATTCTTTGCGCAAAGGTAATTTCTTTACTACCAAATAGTTGAATTCGATTATATGAATAATATGTGAAGTAGCCAGTAAGCTCTAATCCAGGACGTGAAATATCACTAATTTTGATTTCTCTTTGTAAAGCTTCTTCATCACCAGTAATGATTTCTAATTGTAAGGCATTTACTAAATCGATTACTTTGACTGTTTCACTCATAAATAACACCCTCTTTTCAAAACAATCTATACTTCTTTATTCTACCATTTGTTTACGCTAATGACTACTTTATTCACAAGATTATTGCATTTTTTCAAGTTTTTGTAATCATTTGCAATAAAAAAAGACTCCCTTATAAAGCGGACATTTCTAATATCTGCCTATAAAGGGAGTATTTTTGCAAACGATAGGTGTATTTTACACGCTATTCGGACAAGACGTTATCCGAATAGCAGTGACAAAATTTACCAATTATTTACTTTCTTTTTTTCTTTTTCTTCTTAACCAGCCGAACAAACCTGCCAATCCTAAGAATCCAACGCCAGTATTGACTGCATTATCCACATCCGTACCTGTTTGAGGTAAGTGTTTCGTTGATTTGGCTGTACTACTTACTTGTGCTGATGTCTTCATCGTACCCGTTTGTATTACTTTTGGTCCACCAGTAATTGGTAAATGTGGTGTATTACTGTGAGTAGGTGTATTAGACGTACTCATCGACGTGCTTGTTGATTCAGACATGCTTGCGGATTCTGATGCACTAACGCTTAAGGACAAGGATTCTGAAAGACTTGTACTTACTGATTCAGAAAGCGAAATTGATTCACTTAAGCTAATTGACAATGAACCTGCAATACTTCTTGATGTTGATTCACTTGCACTGATTGATGCTGACTCAGATGCTGATGTGCTTGCTGATTCACTCGCACTTGTTGACGCTGATTCTGACGCTGATGTGCTTGCTGATTCACTCGCACTTGTTGACGCTGATTCTGATGCGCTGCTTGAAATTGAAGCTGAGGCATCTTCTGTTGTTGATTCGCTTGCTGAATCTGACATTGTTGTGCTTCCTGATTCTGAAAGTGAAGCTGATTCACTTAAGCTGATTGACAATGAACCTGCGATACTTCTTGATGTTGATTCACTTGCACTTGTTGATGCTGATGTGCTTGATGATTCACTCGCACTTGTTGACGCTGATTCAGATGCCGAAGTACTTGCGGACTCACTTGCACTTGTTGACGCTGATTCTGACGCTGATGTGCTTGCCGATTCACTCGCACTCGTCGATGCTGATTCTGATGCTGATGTACTTGCTAACTCACTCGCACTTGTTGATGCTGACTCAGACGCTGACGTACTTGCTGATTCACTTGCACTTGTTGACGCTGATTCAGACGCTGATGTGCTTGCGTATTCACTTGCACTTGTTGACGCTGATTCAGATGCCGAAGTACTTGCTGATTCACTTGCACTTGTTGACGCTGATTCCGATGCCGAAGTACTTGCGGATTCACTTGCACTTGTTGATGCTGATTCTGACGCTGATGTGCTTGCCGACTCACTTGCACTTGTTGACGCAGATTCAGATGCTGAAGTACTTGCTGACTCGCTTGCACTTGTTGATGCTGATTCTGACGCTGATGTGCTTGCCGACTCACTTGCACTTGTTGATGCTGACTCAGACGCTGACGTACTTGCCGATTCACTTGCACTGGTTGACGCTGATTCTGATGCGCTGGTGCTTGATGATTCACTTGCACTTGTTGATGCTGATTCAGACGCTGATGTGCTTGCCGACTCACTTGCACTTGTTGACGCTGATTCTGATGCGCTGGTGCTTGCGGATTCACTTGCACTTGTTGATGCTGATTCAGATGCGCTTGTGCTTGCTGATTCACTTGCACTTGTTGATGCTGATTCTGACGCTGATGTGCTTGCTGATTCACTTGCACTTGTTGATGCTGATTCTGACGCTGATGTACTTGCCGATTCACTTGCACTGGTTGATGCTGATTCAGATGCTGAAGTACTTGCTGATTCACTTGCACTTGTTGACGCTGACTCTGATGCGCTGGTGCTTGCCGATTCACTTGCACTTGTTGACGCTGATTCTGATGCTGATGTGCTTGCTGACTCGCTTGCACTTGTTGACGCTGATTCAGACGCTGACGTACTTGCTGACTCGCTTGCACTTGTTGATGCTGATTCAGATGCTGAAGTACTTGCTGATTCGCTCGCACTTGTTGATGCTGACTC
>DWVH01000070.1 GCA_019120335.1 Candidatus Enterococcus stercoripullorum | reverse complement strand
TTTATACAAAAAAATTTTTTTCATTTCGACAGTGTTGGACAATCTTAGCTTTCTCGATATCAATAAACTAAATACTCGGAAAATTCATGTGTTACCTACTGCTAAGAAAATCTCCTTTCATCCGATTTTCTTAGCAGTAGGTAACACATGAATTTTCTCGTATTTGACCAAGTTGATTGATAACCTTTTGCTCGTAGCTGAGCGACCCTTCTTACAACCTTATTTGACGGTGTTCGGCAGCTAGACATTGTGAAATTCGCCCTACCACTTGCAAAAATCTCCTTTCATCCGATTTTTGCAGTGGTAGGTATGCACGCGAATTTCTTCATGTCTAATCGAGCTACCTAACAACCTTATTAAAAAAACAGCACTTTTTAGCACTGTTTTTTCGTCTTTATAATTTTTCTTCATAAAATCGTCCAAGAATCTGAACGTTTTCCGCAATACTAACAAAGGCATGAGGATCTGATTCTTTCATCGCCATTCTTAGCATTGGGAGTTCATAGCGTGTCACAACCGTAATCAAGACGGTTTGTTTCTCATGACGATAAGCGCCCTCTGCTTCATGAATAATCGTAATTCCTCGTCGCATCTTTTCTTGGATATGCTCAATGACTTCATTCGGAAAACGAGTAATAATAGTTACTTGCATTTTCTTTTGTTTCGTAAAAACAGCATCCGTCACTTTGCCACAAACAAAAATAGCTAAAGCAGAATAAAAAGCATAAGCCCAACCAAACAGAATTCCGGCAACAAACATAATACAAATATTAAAGAAGATTGAAATCGAACCAACTGATTTCCCTGTCTTTTTACGAATGGCAATACTAACAAAGTCCAAGCCGCCTGAAGACAAGCCATTTCTAAGTGCATAACCAATCCCAGCACCCATAACTGCACCACCAAAAATTGCACAAATAATCGGATCTTTAGACAAAACTTCCTCTGGTAGTAATTGTGTAAATAACGAGGTCAAAATAACGGTAATACCAGTAAAAATTGTGAATTTATGACCAATTTTAAACCAGCCCAACAAAAATAAAGGAACATTTAACAAAAGTAATCCAAGCGATACAGGAATGGTAAAAGGTAGATAATGTCCCGATAAAGTCGTAATAATCTGTGCTACCCCGGTAATTCCACTGGAGTATATATGCCCTGGTTGATAAAAACAATTAATCGAAATCGCGGCTAAAAGAGCATAAACGATTGCGAATGAGAATTTCTGCGCATAATCTGCATGCGGAAATAAATTAAAAAATTTCTGTGCCATGATAACCTTCTCACTTTTTATTTATTCAATCCCATTATACCCCTTGCCTAAGAAAAAAAGCCATTTATGAAAAATTTCTCACTTTTCATAGATGACTTTTAGGAATATTTAAATAATATTAGGCAAGCTTAGTCTTCTTCCACACTAGTTACATCGATGTTTAATTCGAATAATTGTAGTGGAGATACTGTACTTGGTGCTTGAGACATAGGATCCACTGCACGACCATTTTTAGGAAAGGCGATAACTTCACGGATATTGTCTTCACCAGCTAATAGCATTACAAAGCGGTCTAACCCTAAAGCAATTCCGCCATGTGGAGGGAAACCATAGTCAAGCGCATCTAAAAGGAAACCAAATTGTTCTTGCATTTCACGACGAGAGAATCCTAATGCTTCAAACATTTGCTCTTGAACTTCTTTTTGATAAATACGTAATGAACCGCCACCTAGTTCATAACCATTTAAGACGATATCATAAGCTTGAGCATGAACTTTAGATGGATCTGTTGCTAATAATGGAATATCGCTTTCTCTTGGTAAAGTGAATGGATGGTGCGCAGAAACATAGCGACCTTCTTCTTTATCATATTCAAATTGTGGCCAGTCAACCACCCATAGGAAGTTAAATTTAGATTCATCAATTAATCCTAATTCTTTTCCTAATTTCAAACGAACAGCCCCTAATGAAGCACATACGACATCAAAGCTATCTGCGCCAAACATCAATAAGTCGCCTACTTCAGCATTGGTTGCAGCGACGATTTTTTCAGTTGCATCGCCTAAGAATTTCGCAATTGGCCCTTTCAAACCATCTGCTTCGACTTTCAACCATGCCAAACCTTTTGCACCATATTGACCGGCAAATTGACCTAGGTTATCCATATCTTTACGTGAATATTTATCGGCAGCTCCTTTGGCATTTAAGGCTTTGATTACCCCACCATTTTGTAAAGCCATTTGGAATACTTTGAAATCAATATCTTTGACCACTTCAGAAATATCTACTAATTCCATGTCAAAACGTGTGTCTGGCTTATCGCTACCGTAACGATTCATCGCTTCATCATAGGTCATGCGTGGGAAAGGCAATGTCACCTCCATCCCCTTCACGTCTTTCATGACTTTAGCAACCATACCTTCTGTTAATGTTTGGATTTCTTCTGCGCTTAAGAAAGAAGTTTCCATATCCACTTGAGTAAATTCTGGTTGACGGTCTCCACGTAAGTCTTCATCACGGAAACAACGAACGATTTGGTAATAACGGTCAAAACCAGCATTCATTAACAATTGCTTAAAGATTTGTGGTGATTGTGGTAAAGCATAAAAATGACCTGGATGTACGCGAGATGGTACTAAATAGTCACGGGCTCCTTCTGGTGTTGATTTACCAAGATAAGGTGTTTCAATATCTAAGAAATCATTGCTATCTAAATAAGTACGAATCGCACGGGTTACTTGATTACGTAAAATAATATTTTGTGTCATTTTTGGACGACGTAAATCTAAGTAACGATAACGCATGCGTACTTCATCGCTTGTTTGTTGGTCATCTTCAATTGGAAATGGTGGTGTTTTTGCTTTGTTTAAAATCGTAATGTCTGAAATCATCACTTCGATACCACCGGTTGCGATTTTTGGATTCACTGCTTCTGGCGCACGTGCAATGACTTCACCAGTTACTTCAATCACATATTCACTACGGCATTTATCCGCAATCGCCCATGCTTCTTTAGAGACTGCTGGATTAAATACGACTTGGACAAACCCTTCTCTATCACGTAAATCGATAAAGATAACGCCTCCTAAGTCACGACGTTTTTGAACCCAACCTTTTAATGTTACTGTTTGGCCAATTGTTTCATTTGAGACTTGACCACAATATAATGTTCTTGTTGCCATTATTTTTTACTCCTTTTCTGTATGCATCATTTCTTGATAAACTGTTTCAAATTGTGTTTGAATTTGAGTCAGTGGGTAAGCTTTTTCTACACGAGTGGCTAAGTTTTTCACGTTAACCACGCCATTAGCTAATTCTGTTTCGCCAATGGTTAATACTAATTGCGCATTTAACTTATCAGCCGTCTTAAATTGCGCCTTCGCTTTACGATTCATCACATCGCGTTCAGCACTAAAGCCTGCTTGACGAATACTTTGCACGATTTGTAAAGCTTCAATATTTGTTGCTTCACCTAAAGAAACCACATAGGCGTTTAATGGTTTTTGTGCAGCTAAAGTAATGCCTTGTGCTTCTAAAATCATTAATAAACGTTCAAAGCCCATCGCAAAGCCAAAACCAGCTGTTTCAGGACCACCTAATTCAGCGACCAATTGATTGTAACGGCCACCGGCACAAATAGTAGATTGGGCACCCATTTTTGGATCATCGCTCATAATTTCAAAAATCGTATGGGTGTAGTAATCCAAACCACGGACCATATTGCTATCAATTTCATAAGCAATGTTTAAGGCATCTAGCATCTTCGTCACAGCTTCAAAGTGTTTTTGTGCCGTTTCAGATAAATAGTCTAAAATAGATGGTGCCCCAGCAACCACCGCTTTATCTTTATCATCCTTACTATCTAGCACACGCAATGGATTTTCTAATAAACGACGATTAGAATCGGCACTCAATTGTTCTTTAAATGGTGTTAAATAATCAATTAACGCCTGACGATAAGCCGTGCGTGTTTCTTGATCACCTAATGAATTTATCACTAAGCGTAAATCTTTAATCCCTAATTCACGGAAAAATTGTAAAGCCATCGCCATCGTTTCAACATCTGTGGCTGGATTATCCGAACCAAAAACCTCTACACCAATCTGATGGAATTGACGTAAACGACCTTTTTGTGGACGTTCATATCGAAACATTGACCCCATATAGTAAACTTTGTATGGTTTTTGATGTTCTGGACCGAATAATTTATTTTCCACAAAAGAACGAACAATCGGCGCAGTGCCTTCTGGTCGTAAAGTAATATGACGATCCCCTTTATCGTGGAAATCATACATTTCTTTTGTCACAATATCCGTCGTATCGCCTACACTTCTTGAAATAACTTCGATATGTTCAAAAATTGGCGTGCGGATTTCATGGAATTGATATTGGTTAAATAATTTTCTAGCAGTTTGTTCAATTGTTTGCCATTTTTCTGATTCACCTGGCAAGATATCATTGGTACCTTTTGGACGTTGGTAAGCCATAATTTCCTCCTTGTTGTCTATTTTTAACAAATAAAAAAGCCCTTGAAGCCATATTGCTACAAGGACGAATCATCGTGGTGCCACCTATTTTCAGTGTAAAATCAAAACTTTACACCCTTCAAACGATTAACGCTCGTACACGGAATAGCTTTTTACTACTCATCTCCAGACTGTTCTTCAATATCACTTGCTTAAGCTACTTTCAGCCTAGGGTAGCTCTCTCTTGAAAGTCGAACATGATATTTACTCTTTTCTTTCGCTGACTTTTTCTATATCAGTTTTTACAATACGTGATATCTCTTAAAAAGTCAAGAACTTACACAGAAATTTTCAGGTATTTTCTTGGATGACTTTCAACGCTTCTCTTAATAATAATAAAGTCCATCTTGCGTCTTTTGTCTAGCAAGCCAAACAACCAGTAAAATCGCTAAGTTGAAAAACACCGCTACAATAAATAAAGTTTGGTAGCTAAAGGTTTCAATCATTAGACCACCAAATAATGGCGAAATAGCCCGTCCCGCACTACCAAAAGAATTCACGAGTCCTAAATACTTCCCCTTTACACCCTCTGGTGTGATGCGGTTGACAATCACTGGTACTTGTGGAAAGGCCAAGGCTTCTCCAACTGTTAGTAAAACCATCGCGCAAACGAACATATAATATTGTTTCGCAACACTTAACACCACAAAAGAGAAAGCAAACATCAAGATACCGATATAAATTGGCATAAAATGATTTTTAATATATTGCCCATAACGTACAATGAAAAATTGAATCAATAAAATCAACCCCGCATTGACCGTCCATAAGACACTATAATACCGAAAAGGAATCCCTAGACTGGTCATATATACAGAAACATTACTGCCCCATTGTTGATACATAGTCCAAGTAATCAAAAGCATGGACAGTAAGGTAATCATCAAATATTGATTCATCTTTGGTAATTTTATCTTCGCCTTGTCCGTTTTACGCTCATTTGTCGCTCTTTTACGATTACGCAATGGATGATAGCCAATCAAAACAACTGCTAAAAATCCTAGACTAATCAATGTCGAAACGAAAAATGGTAAGTGTAAATCCCAATCATATAAAAAACCAACAACAGATGAACCAATGACAATGCCAAAGTTTTGGACAAAATAAATCATATTAAAAACATAGCGGCCATCAAAACGTTTCAAGGTTGCGCCTAATGCACTTACTAAAGTCCCATTCCAACCAGCTGCCAATCCTAGGAAAAATAAACATATGGCAAAAGGAATTGCTTGATGAAACAAGGTTAATACGATTAAAGTTACCGTCATCACTAAGCCACCAGCCAACATCAAATAATAAGGATTCCGTCGATCAAACCCGAGTCCACCAACGACATTCCCAATCACACTAGCCAGTGAATTGAAAAATAAGACTAACCCTACCAAAGTTAAGGAAATATGTAAATTATCATGCAAATAAACGCTGGTTAGAGGCCAAATAAAACTCATCCCAAAGCTTGTAAAAAAGGCTCCTAATAATACAGCAATAAAACTGACTTCTTTTTTCATTTCCGCTCACATTTTCTATATAAATTTTGCTTGAAATGGTGAAACTAAATTCGCTCTAATGCTTTCGCTGTATCGCGCCATAACAACGGAAAGAATCTTTGTAACAAGCGCCCAATCAAGCAACCAATCAAGTTTAACATAATATCACTCACAGCAAAAGTCCCTACATAAAAAACATATTGAATCGTTTCAACGCCACAAATAAAAAGGACACTAATAAGACAAAATTCCCAAAAACGAGATTTGAAACTAAATAAAATCCCAAGTGGAATAAAATAAATCACGTTTAAGGCAGCCTCTAATAAAACCCGTTTATTGCGCACGACAAAATCAAATAACTCAAAACTATAAGAGTGATAATTGCGCGCTTTAGCAAACAAGACGATAAACAATAAAAATAAGTACACACTATAGAAGAGATACGTATAAATAACCGTAAATTTTTGGAAAATCAACTGTACAAAAAACAACCACATACTCAACGTCACAAAACCGATTAAAAATTCCTTTGTATACGCAAAACGTGCCATTGCTGAGGCCAAATGCGGATAGCTATTTAAGACTGGATAAGCAATCCAGTTAATCAAAAGAAAGCCAACTAAAAATGAAAATACGCCTAAAAAGAACAGTGCGAATAGTTTTTTCATATATACCAATCCCTTGTTTTATTTTTCTCTTTATTATAATGATTTAGCAAGTTTTCTGCCAAATAAATCTACTTAATCTAAAAGAAACTTAAATTAATTTATAGAAAATTAATGAAAACCGCTTTCTCTTTCTTTTTAACGATATTTTCTATGCCTTTAAGTCTTGAATTTTGCTTATATTTATCCTTAGAATTGTTATTCCTCTTTTCATAGCATTTTTCTATGGTAAATTTTATGATTTGCTTTTGAATAATTCTAAAAACAGGCGTAAAATAGATATGTAATTATTGTTATTATTAGAATGATTCTATTTTGAAAAGAGTGTGAAACATGAAAGCTAGTTTATTTACAAGTTGTGTTGTGGATGCGCTATTTCCAAACGTCCCCATCGCAATGACGGAAGTTTTAGAACGTTTCGGAGTAGAAGTCTTACTCCCTGAAAGTCAAGTCTGTTGCGGACAACCAACCTTAAATAGTGGATACCGCAAAGATTCTCGCAAGGTTTTAATCAATCAAATCGAAGCCTTTAAAGATGCGGAATATATCGTGGGTGCAGCCGGTAGTTGTACAGCGACTTTTAAAGAATATGCAGAATTATTCAAAGATGACCCTCAATACCGAGCATTAGCTGAAGATTTGAGCAAACGTACCTTTGAATTCACTCAATTCTTACATTATGAATTAGGATTAACGGATGTAGGTGCGACTTTAAATGCACGGGCGACCTATCATCGTTCTTGCCATATGTCTCGGATTTTAAAAGAAAAACAAACACCTTTTATCATGATGAAATATGTCAAAGGTCTAGAATATGTTGAATTACCACATATCGAAAACTGCTGTGGTTTCGGTGGTACTTTCTCTGTTAAAGAACCATTGATTTCAAACGCCATGGTGACTGAAAAGATGAACGATATCATCTCAACCGGTGCAGAAGTCTTAATCAGTGCGGATATGGCTTGTTTGATGAATATCGGCGGTAAATTTAATCGCGAAGGTAAAAAAATTAAAATTATGCATATTGCTGAGGTCCTAAATCATGATGTCGATGAAAGTCGCGTTCCTCAATTAGCAAGAATCTAAGCAAATTTGGTGGTGAAAATATGGGATTAAAAACTAGTACGTTAACTTTTGAAGAACGTTGTGAAAAAAGTTTAAATGATACACAAATGCAAGCAGCACTAAAAAAAGCACAAGATAGTCAATGGATAAAACGTGAAGCTTCTCGTGCAGATATGGGTGACTGGGAAGAATGGCGCAAATTAGGTCAAGAAATTCGTCAACATACCTTAAACCATTTGCCTGACTACCTTGAAATGTTTGCAGAAAACGTCCAAAAACAAGGTGGACATGTGTTATTTGCACAAACCGAAGAAGAAGCAAGAGAATATGTGAAAGAAATTACCCTTGCAAAAAATGCCAAAAAAATCGTCAAATCTAAATCAATGGTCACTACTGAAGTTGGGCTTGATCCAATGTTTGTCGAAATGGGGCTAGAAGTCATCGAATCTGACTTAGCGGAATTTATTTTACAAATGGATAATTGGGACGAACCTTCACATATCGTCTTCCCCAATATCCACAAAGACCGCTATCAAATTCAAAAAATCTTTGAAAACCTAGGCTATGAAGGCAGCAGCGAACCTGAAGAAATGGCGAAATTTGCGCGTAAAGTGTTACGCGAACACTTCTTATCAGCTGATATTGGCATTACTGGTTGTAACTTTGCCATTGCCAATAATGGAATGATTAACTTAGTAACCAATGAAGGAAATGCCGACTTAGTAATTGCAATTCCTAAAACCCAAATCGTATTGATGGGGATGGAAAGAATCGTACCAAGTATGAAAGAAGCTGAAGTATTAGATAGCTTACTTTGTCGTAGTGCCGTGGGTCAAAAACTAACTAGTTACGTCACATTTGCTGGTAAAAAAGCCGATGAAGAATCAGATGGCCCTGAAGATTTCTATGTAATTATTGTCGATGATAACCGCTCAAATGCCTTAGGTACACAATTCCAAGAGATGCTACAATGTATTCGTTGTGGTGCTTGTCTAAATGTTTGTCCAGTTTATCGTCATATTGGCGGTCATGGCTATGGTTCAATTTATCCTGGTCCAATGGGTGCGGTCCTTTCACCAATTTTAGGTGGTTATGATGAATTTGGTGATTTACCTTATGCTTCAAGTTTATGTGGTGCATGTACTGAAACTTGCCCAGTAAAAATTCCACTACACAACTTACTCATTGCACATCGCACAGTTATGGCTGATGAATTAAAACGTACAAGCAAGATGGAACAATTTGGCATGAAGATGGCGGCTACTGTTACTGGTTCAGCCCCAGTCTTCAAATTTGTTGAAAAAGTCGATCATGCTGGCTCAGCAATGATGGCCACACAAAAAGAACCAGCTGTTGAAAATCTATATAATCACGGCGGCTACTTAACCAAAGCTCCTGCAATTGCTAAGAACTGGACTGATTATCGTGATTTACCTCGTCCACCAAAAGCAAAAGACGGCTTTAGAGAATGGTTCAAACGTCATAAAGCCGAAAAAGGAGGAAAATAAATGTTTTCAGATGCTACACAAAAACAAGAAGCTTTCTTAAATAAACTAGCTGGCAAATTGAATTATCAACGTCACAGTCTAGCTAAAGAACCATTTCAACCTGAAAATAAAATCAATTTACAAAAGCTACAAGGTCTGAGTCAAGACGAATTACTTGAAGTAGCAAAAGAACAATCTGATGCTATCTACACAGATTTTAAAGTTATTTCTAAAGAGAATTTAGCTGCAACAATTCAAGACATCCTTGAAGAAAAAGGCCAAGGCAACTATATTATTCCTGATGACAGTCGCTTTGCTGAATATCATTTAACTGATTTAGCAAATCATCCAAATACTTACATTTGGAAAAAGGGAGCTCAATTTAGAGAAGAAAATCTAAATGCTGCTAATCAAGCCAATGTAGGAATTGCCTTTGCTGAATATCTTTTAGCCGAATCAGCAACCGTCGTATTTGAAACGAACGCTGGACATGGTCGTACTTTGCAATTTTTACCACAACATTTTATTGCGATTGTACCAAAGAGCCAAATCGTCCCACGTATTACACAAGCAACAGCTGATTACAATGAAAAAGTCCTACGCGGCGAAAAGATTGGTTCTAACTTAAGCTTTATCTCTGGTCCATCAAACTCTGGGGATATTGAAATGATTTTAGTTGTTGGGGTTCACGGACCATTATCAATGACTTATCTTGTTTTAGAAGATGCCTAATTGATACAAAGCTTGTCTCGGTTACTTAGCCATATTCACTAAGTAACCGAGGCTTTTTTTATGCAATAATTTGGTTAGACACATACTTCTTTTCTGGTCTTATACTCAATAGCGTTCAAAAGTTATGATTTTCCGTGAGTCCATTTTAAAACAATTAGCGCATCATACTCATTTTCAGGTCGATTTTTTCAAAACCGTTGAACGCAAAACAGTATTAATCTCAATGGATATTTCATTGCAAAAAAAGACTAGACAAATCTTTGCCTAGTCTTGAACACTTCTTGCGTGGCGACGTCCTACCCTCACAGGGGGAACCCCCCAACTACTATCGGCGCTAAGAAGCTTAACTTCTGTGTTCGGCATGGGAACAGGTGTATCCTTCTTGCTATCGCCACCACACTATTTTACTGAGTGATTCATTCACTCAAAACTGGTATTGAAAAGTATTACATTTCCGAGTCATTTTGGTTAAGTCCTCGATCGATTAGTATCAGTCCGCTCCATATATCACTATACTTCCACTTCTGACCTATCTACCTGATCATCTTTCAGGGATCTTACTTTCTTAAAGAAATGGGAAAT
>DWVH01000013.1 GCA_019120335.1 Candidatus Enterococcus stercoripullorum | reverse complement strand
AGAAAAGAAGGCGTACGAAATATCATTATTGAGTTTAAAGCAAATCAAACTGCCCCTAATATTATTTTTCGATTTATCAAAAATGCATATAGAGGCAAACTTACCGATGAAGAAATCCAACAAATGATAGATGAGGTGGAAGAAAGCGAGTAGGTCAATCTTGTCGGTATTCTATCATGGATTCATGCAAATAAAATACAATGATACAAAATAAAATGAACACCATCCACACGATAATGCTGAGAGATGGTGTCTATTTGTTACTAAGCATGAGAAATGCAAAAGAAAAAAGCCTGAATGAATCAAGCTTTTTGGAAATAAGTAGCAACTTTTGTATTAATCAAATCGATGGCGACATGATTTTCGCCACCTTCAGGAACAATCACATCGGCATAACGTTTAGTTGGTTCGATAAACTGGTGATACATTGGTTTAACGACACCTAAATATTGCTCAATAATGGAATCAAGTGTACGGCCGCGTTCAACCATATCACGCTTAATTCGGCGGATGATGCGAATATCGTCATCGGTATCCACATAAATTTTAATATCCATTAAATCACGCAAACGTTTATCTTCCAATATCAAGATGCCTTCTAAAATAATAACTTCTTTAGGTTCTTGGATAATTGTTTCAGTACTTCTAGTATGAGCGACATAGTCATATACTGGTTTTTCAATTGTTTCGTAGTTTAAAAGTTTTTCTAGATGTTCGATTAAAAGGTCTGTATCAAATGCAAAAGGATGGTCATAATTTGTTTTTAATCGTTCTTCAAAGGTTAGATGACTTTGATCTTTGTAATAAGAGTCATGCTCTAACATCATAATTGAGTGATTGGGAAAATGATTATAAATGGCTCGACTGACACTTGTTTTTCCACTTCCTGAACCACCACTTACTCCAATAATGATCGGCTTTTTCTTGGACATTTTATTACCTCTTTCACGCTTTTTACACTGCCTTTAATTATAATGAAAATTGTAGTAAAAAGCTAGTTAAAAACAAGAAAAAAGTTCGGTAATTAAAGAAAACGGTTTCTATATATTGTTTTTCTAGCAAATGGGAAAGATTTATGGTAAATTAAAAGCATGCGATGAGCCGAATGCTATTGATTTAGCAGACGCAGCCAGCAACACATATACTGCCGGATTGCAGGTGTTGGAGATTTCATTGTGGATAAGGAAATCTCGGCTAATTTTCTAGTTCTGGATAGCCTACCTCTGATTGAAGGGGTAGGTTTTTTTGTTGAAAAAATGATTAGTTTAAGGAAATAATTTCAAATTGTGTAAACACGCAACAGCATTCAACAGTTATGATTTTTTCATGACTCGATTTGAAAATCATTGGTGTATGATACTCATTAGCAGCTCGATTTTTCAAAACGTTTGAACGAAATAAAGTATAAATGATGGTCCTCGTTTCTTTATATTTGGATCGTTGGGTGGTAGATGATTAAAGTTAGTTTTCATTCAAAAATGTTCGGTGCGATTTTTATTTTATTTGAGTTGCTGCTTTGTGTGATAAATGGAGGAATATGGTATAATTTGCTTAAAGATATAAAGAATGGGGGATGTATGATGCGGATTGTGATTGATGGCGATGGTTGTCCAGTCAAGGAAGAAGCGATGAGTCTGGCTGCTAACTTTGATTTGCCAATTTTAATTGTAACAAGTGTTGCGCATTATACGACAAAAGAATACCCTAGTTATGTTCAATTTGTTTATGTTGATAAAGGAGCGCAGCAAGCTGACTATGCAATTATGAATCAGTTAAAAACGGATGATATACTAATTACGCATGATTATGGCTTGGCTTCGATGGCGATGAATAAATGTTTGGCTGTTTTTCATCATTCAGGAAATCAATATTTGCCAGAAACAATTGATTTTTTACTTGAGCAACGGTATCTTTCTGAAAAGATGCGAAAAGCTAGGCTGAAAACAAAAGGCCCTAAAACATTTACACAATCTGGCCGGGCATTTTTTAAAGCGAATTTACGTAATTTTTTATTGTCCGTGATAAATTAGGTTAATTTTTACGAGTTTTCTATATTTTTGCTTGAATTTGTGATAAAATAGCCAAGAGCAAAGCGTTTTTAGCAATACACCAGATTAATAGGAGGAAAAATTTGTGAAGATCACATTATTATATGGTGGACAAAGTGCTGAACATGAGGTTTCTATTTTGTCAGCATTTTCCGTCTTAAACGCAATATATTACGATTATTATCAAGTTCAATTAGTGTATATTACCAAAAATGGTCAGTGGGTTAAAGGCCCATTATTAGCCAAAAAACCTGAAAGCCAAGAAGTGTTGCACTTAACTTGGGAAGGGGAGGGGAAAACAGGTCAAATAATTAATCCAGGTGCAATTAAAGAAGAAGGCACGATTGTTTTCCCACTATTACACGGTCCCAATGGGGAAGATGGAACAATTCAAGGTTTTTTAGAGACATTAAAAATGCCTTATGTCGGTACTGGTGTTTTAGCAAGTGCTTGTAGTATGGATAAAATCATGACAAAATATGTCTTACAATCAGGTGGCATTCCACAAGTACCTTATGTTCCCGTTCTAGCGATGCAGTGGAAGCAAAATCCGCAGTTAATTTTTGAACAATGCGAAGGTTCTTTGTTATATCCGATGTTTGTTAAGCCGGCTAATTTAGGCTCAAGTGTCGGCATTTCTAAAGCTGAAAACCGTGAAGAATTAGAAGTGGCATTAAATGAAGCTTTCTTATATGATACAAGAGTCATTATTGAGCAAGGTATTGAAGCGCGTGAAATTGAAGTCGCTGTTTTAGGAAATGAAGATGTTCGTACAACTATGGCGGGTGAGATTGTTAAAGATGTCGCTTTTTACGATTATCATTCTAAATATATCGATAACAAAATTGTGATGCAAATTCCAGCAGAAGTACCAGATGAAGTCCAACAAAAAGCGCAGGAGTATGCGAAAAAAGCTTATACTATGCTTGGTGGCTCAGGATTAAGTCGTTGTGATTTCTTTTTAACGAATAAGAATGAATTATTTTTAAATGAATTAAACACAATGCCTGGATTTACACAATTTAGTATGTATCCTAGCCTTTGGGAAAAAATGGGCTTACCTTATGGCGATTTAATTGAAGAGTTAATTCAATTAGGTTTGAATCGCTTTAACCAACGTCAAACCTTAATTACAGAAGCTCCCGATGGCGATAAATTGTAAAATCAATATCCCTAACACCTTTGCAGCCATCATGCAGAGGTGTTTTTCGTTGAAAGTTAGTAGGTGAATATTGAGTACCCTTGACAGATTGGAGACAAAGAAAAATGAAATTAACAATTAAAGAAATAGCACAAGTCTTAGGAATTTCTGGCATAGTAGATGAGCGAGAAATTTCTAGCGTGGAGTTTGATAGCCGTAAAATCGAAAAAGATGGTTTATTTGTACCACTTTCTGGAACGCGCGATGGTCATGATTTTGTCCGCGCAGCAAAAGAAAATGGCGCGATTGTCACTTTATGGCAAAAAGATAGAGTAGAGGTACCGAGTGATTTAGTGGTTCTACCCGTTGCAGATGTCACGAAAGCTTTTCAGACACTTGCACAGTATTATAAACAAAAAATCGGCCCAAAAACGGTGGCAATTACCGGTTCAAATGGGAAAACAACCACCAAAGATATGACGGCTAGTGTATTAGCGCAAAAATATCGTACCTATAAAACCCAAGGCAATTACAATAATGATTTAGGTGTACCCTACACGATGCTACATATGCCAGATGATACAGAAGTGTTAATCTTAGAAATGGGAATGGATCATGCAGGTGAAATTCATTTTCTAAGTCAATTAGGGCAACCAGATGTGGCGGCTATCACTTTAATTGGAGAAGCACATTTAGAAAATTTAGGTTCACGGAAAAACATTGCTAAAGCGAAAATGGAAATTGTGGATGGTCTAGCGAAAGATGGTGTGCTTTTTGTGCCAGCAGATGAACCTTTACTAGCAGACTTGATTGCACCGATTAGCCAAGAAGTACAAACATTTGGCTTAGGACAAGGAGATTTGCAAGCTGAAATAATAAATGAAACCAGCGAAAGTACCTCTTTTGTTGTCAATGAAGAAACTTTTGTCATTCCAGTTTTAGGTGGGTATAATGTTAAAAATGCTTTAATTGCTTATGGCGTAGGTCGTTATTTAGGACTTTCCAGCGAACAAATCAAAAATGGTTTGGCTCAAGTGGAATTGACTAAAAATCGCACACAGTGGTTACAAGCAAAAAATGGGGCAAAACTCTTAAGCGATGTTTATAACGCCAATCCAACAGCTATGCGTCTCGTACTTGAAAGCTTTGGTCGACTCACTTTGCCGGGACGTCGAATAGCTGTTTTAGCAGATATGTTGGAATTAGGACCTGATAGTTTAGCAATGCATGCAAGTATGGCTGAAGCAATTGTTGGACTTTACGATTTTGTCTACCTTTATGGCGAACAAATGCAAGCACTAGCCAATCGTCTAACTGAGTTAAACGTACCGCATGCTTATTTTACGCCAGCACAACGACAAGCCTTTTTAGAACAAGTGAAAAAAGAGATTCAACCAACAGATAGTGTCATTCTGAAAGGAAGTAATGGGATGCAGTTATCTGAATTAGTCGGTCTTTTAACTGAATAATCAAGAAACGCTCTAGCTACATAGTTAGGGCGTATTTTTATGGTTTCAATGTGCAAAATAATCGAAAAGAGGTAGCTGGGTTATCGTTTTGTGTTTATCATGAAGAATTTGATTGGACATTTCATGAATGAGCTTTCATTATTTTTTTGAATAGTTGCTATAAGGGAAGAAAAATGTATAACTGAAATTTTGTGATATAATAGACTTGTAAGAAAATTGAGAGAAATAATATATAGAAAAGAAGGAATGAATGATGAAAAAAACAAGTCGTCGTGTCGTAGTAGTAGGTACAGGTTTTGTCGGTACAAGTATTGCTTATTCTATGATTAATCAAGGCATTACCAATGAATTAGTATTGATTGATGTAAATAAGGAAAAAGCAGAAGGAGAAGCGCTTGACCTTTTAGATGGCGTTGCATGGGGTAGTCAAAATGTGAATGTTTGGTCTGGAGATTATAGCGATTGTAAGGAGGCAGATATTGTTGTAATTACGGCCGGTGCGAATCAAAAGCCAGGACAAACACGTTTAGAATTAGTCGATATTAACGCCAAAATCATGAAATCCATCGTTACGGAAATTATGGCAAGTGGTTTCGATGGTTCTTTAGTGATTGCTTCTAATCCTGTAGATGTTTTGACGTATATCGCTTGGCAAACTTCAGGACTTCCTAAAAATCGCGTCATCGGTACTGGTACGACACTAGATACTACCCGTTTTAGAAAAGAATTGGCTTTGCGTTTACACCTTGATCCAAGAAGTGTGCATGGCTATATCATCGGCGAACATGGGGATAGTGAAGTGGCTGTTTGGTCCCATACCACAGTGGGAGCCAAACCAATTTTAGAATATATTGTCAATAATGAACATTTGAATGTTGATGATTTAGAAGGCATTGCGGAAAAAGTGAAGAATGCTGCTTATGAAATCATTGACCGTAAAAAAGCTACCTACTATGGGATCGGTATGAGTACTGCGCGGATTGTAAAGGCGATTTTGAATAATGAAAACACCATTTTACCGGTTTCTGCTTATCTAAATGGTGAATTTGGCGAAGAAGACATCTTTACTGGGGTGCCTGCAGTGGTGAATCAAGAAGGTGTGCGTGAAATTATTGAACTCCGCCTAGATCCAAAAGAAAAAATTCAATTTGCAAAATCAGTGACGCAATTACGTGAAGTGTTGGCTACGGTGAAGGATTAATCAGAATTGAAATGAGAATCTACTGAGAAATTAGATGAAAAAACTTGAAAACTTGCTGAAAGTTTCAAAGTATGATATGCTATTTGGTGGAAAAGTGCAATGAAACAATTGGCAAAGAATTTATTATAGGAAGTAAAGCTTTCTAATAGATAGATAATTGGGCTAAGATCTTTATCCTAGCCCTTTTCTTTACGTATAGACCCATGATTTGGCAGTATTTGTCAATCGTTTTATCGCCTAAAATTTAAATAGACTAGCGAGATGCTAAATGAACGTCTATTTAAGCGAGTGTTTACTCAATTTAGGAGGATTTATTTGAAATTTACAGAACTTAATTTATCAGAAGAATTATTATCTTCAATCGAACGTAGCGGATTTGAAGAGGCAACCCCAATTCAAGAAGCGACTATTCCTTTAGCTTTAGAAGGTCGCGATGTCATTGGACAGGCACAAACAGGTACCGGGAAAACAGCCGCATTTGGTTTACCTATGTTGGAAAAGATTGATCCAAACAATGCGCAACTACAAGGATTAGTGATTGCTCCCACTCGTGAATTGGCTATTCAAACCCAAGAGGAATTATATCGCTTAGGTCGTGATAAGAAGATTCGTGTGCAAGCTGTCTATGGTGGTGCGGATATTAACCGCCAAATCCGACAACTAAAAAATCGTCCCCATATCGTTGTTGGGACACCTGGTCGAATGCTTGATCATATCAACCGTCACACATTAAAACTTTCAACTGTACAAACTCTGGTCTTGGATGAAGCAGATGAAATGTTAAACATGGGATTTTTAGAAGATATCGAAGCTATTATCTCTAAAGTACCTGAGCAACGTCAAACGCTATTATTCTCAGCAACGATGCCACCAGAAATCAAAAATATCGGTGTGCAATTCATGCAAAATCCAGAACATGTACGTATTAAAACCAAAGAAATGACTGCTGATTTAATCGAGCAATTCTTTGTACGTGCAAAAGAATATGAAAAATTTGACATCATGACACGTTTATTAGATGTGCAAACCCCTGAATTAACGATTGTCTTTGGTCGTACAAAACGCCGTGTGGATGAATTAGCGAAAGGTTTAGAAGCACGCGGCTATAAAGCAGAGGGCATTCACGGAGATTTATCTCAGCAAAAACGAATGAGTGTCTTACGTAGCTTTAAAAATGGTGATTTAGATATCTTAGTCGCAACAGATGTGGCCGCTCGTGGCTTGGATATTTCTGGTGTGACTCATGTTTATAACTATGATATTCCACAAGACCCTGAAAGCTATGTTCACCGTATTGGTCGTACAGGTCGTGCCGGTAAGATGGGGGTATCCGTCACTTTTGTCACACCAAATGAAATGAGTTACTTACACGTCATCGAAAACTTAACCAAAAAACGCATGACACCATTACGTCCACCAACCGAAAAAGAAGCCTTCAAAGGTCAATTAGGTCAAGCAATGGAAGAAATTGAAGCAAAAATGGACGAAAATGGTTTGGATCGTTACATGCAAGCGGCTGAAGAATTGTTAGAAGAATATTCTGCTCAAGATTTAGCAGCATTATTAGTCAAAACAATTGCTAAAGACCCAGCAGATATGGTGCCAGTTAAGATTACACCAGAACGTCCATTACCGCCTAGCAAAAAAGGCTTTAATAAAAATAATCGTCGTGGCGGCAATTCACGTAATCGTCGTGACTATAACCGCGATGGTAAATATGGTCGCAATAAAAAAGACTATGGTAAAGACAAACGCCGTGAAAATCGCAAAAACAATAAAGGTGAAAAGAAACGTGGCTTTGTGATCCGTAGTAACCATTAATTAATCAGTCGTTTAACCAACTTGGTTTACCTAATAGAGAAGGTGGCTAAGTTGGTTTTTCTCATTTTTCAATATTTTTTTGAGAATTAATTGATAAATGGTGACGGTTACAGGTTTTCAGTTCATAAATTACTCTTAAATTTTCAGAATGTTTTTTGTTTTTTTAAGAAAATTTTGGTAGAATGAAGGTAGTTTTGAAGAAAGTGAGAGATATATGATTCAAGGGATTGGCATCGATGCGGTGGAGTTAGATCGTATTCAAGAAATTATCGAAAAGAAATCAAGTTTCATCCAACGGGTATTGACTCCCAATGAATTAGCGATTTTTGAAGGTTTATCGTTTAAACGCCAGGTGGAATTTTTAGGTGGTCGTTTTGCATGTAAAGAAGCCTTCTCTAAAGCATGGCATACAGGTATTGGCGCAGTAGGTTTCCAAGATATCGAAATTTTGCGGAATGATAAAGGTGCGCCTATTGTGACAAAATCGCCTTTTGATGGAGAAGTATTAGTGAGTATTACCCATACCCGTGATACAGCCTTTGCGCAAATTCTCTTACAATCAAGAAAGAAGGAATAACAATGCAGGCTTCTTATTATCGCCCGACGAGAATTACCGTCGATTTGTCTGCGATTAAAGAAAATATTGAATTACATAAGCAAAAACTAGCTTTGGGTCAGTCGATTTTTGCCGTGGTGAAAGCTGATGCCTATGGACATGGCGTGCTGCCAGTTGCAAAGGCGGCAATCGAGGCTGGTGCTGTAGGTTTTTGTGTGGCTACCTTAGATGAAGCCCTAGAATTACGTACAAATGGATTTTTAGAACCGATTATTGTTTTAGGTCCGATTGATTATGAAGGACTGAAATTAGCAAGTGAATATGAAATCAGTATTCCAGTAGTGGATTTGGATTATTTAAATGGATTAATTGCTAAGGTACAAACTTTATCATTAGCAAAACCATTATTATTACACTTGGCAATCGATAGTGGGATGAGTCGGATCGGTATTCGCACCAAAGAAGAATTACATCAAGCAGAAGCAAAAATATCCGCTCATTCAGATTTAGTTTTTGAAGGAATTTTCACTCATTTTTCAACAGCTGACCAAGAGGATGATAGTTATTTTAAACAGCAGATTTCAATGTTTAAAGCCTTACTCGGTTCATTATCTCAACAGCCTAAATATGTCCATGTGGAAAATAGCGCCACGACACTTTGGCACGAGACTTTAGGAAATATCGTACGCTTAGGAATTTCGATGTATGGGTTAAATCCATCAGGCAAAGCGCTTGAATCACCAATCACTTTACGTCCAGCTTTATCTTTGACTTCAGCGTTAACCCAAGTCAAGTTTGTTGAAAAAGGAACAGGAATTGGCTACGGGAAAACTTATGTGGCTCAGCAAGACGAATGGATTGGAACAGTGCCAATTGGTTATGCGGATGGCTTTATTCGAAAATACCAGGGTTATCAGGTGCTAGTAGATGGCCAATTATGCGAAATTGTTGGAAGAGTATGTATGGATCAGATGATGATTCGTTTGCCAAAAGAAGTCCCACTTGGTAGTAAAGTGACGATTGTGGGGCGTGATGGTAGTCAAGAACGAACCTTACAAGATATGGCAGATTATGTGGATACTATTCATTATGAGGTAGCATGTCTATTATCACCGCGTATTCCAAGAGTATATATAGGGGAAAAGAGGTAGACCATGATTTGCAGAGGAGACTTATTTTTTGCGGACTTATCCCCTGTTACGGGCTCTGAACAAGGTGGGGTGCGCCCAGTCGTGATTTTACAAAATGATACGGGTAATTTTCATAGTCCAACGGTCATCGTAGCAGCCATTACTGCGAAAACTTCGAAATGTAAATTACCGACACATGTAGAAATCACTTCTCATGCGGATAACCTAGACCGCGATTCAGTTGTCTTAACAGAACAAATTCGTACCATAGATAAATGTCGCCTGAAAGAAAAAATTGGTTCCTTAGATGTCAAACAAATGCAGCAAGTCGATTACGCCCTAAAAATCAGCTTAGGACTCATCCCTTGCCACGCATGCAAAACCAAAGAAACACAATAACAGGCTAGTAGAAGGTCGTGAATCGGCTCGATCAGCCACGAGCGGATAAGTTTGTCCAGAACGTCGGGAAAGTCCGAAAAGAAAAGACTTTCCCAGACGAGCTGGCTTATACGCAAAGTGGCTAGTCGATTTACGCCGTCAAATAAGGATGTGAGCCGGGTCGGTCAGCTCCAAGCAGCTAAGTTTTCCGGAATGTCAGGAAAATCCACTATGTTTTAAGATTTTCCTAGACAGGCCGGCTTAGATGCACAGGAGCTACCCGGTGAGCACAGATTACACCAAGGATGTGAGGCGACTCGGTTTCCATCCACAAAAAAATATGTAAAAAAGCACCAGCATCACGTTGTGGATAGCGTGATACTGATGCTTTTTTTGATTAATCAAATTTTGGATAAATAGCTACACGATTTTCCTGAATGGGAATAATTTGAATCGCTTGCTCATAAAAGTTTTGTAAGTTATCGGGTTGCATCAATAAATCAAGTGGACCTTGGGCAAAAATTCGACCTTGTTTAAGCATCAATAATTGATTTAAGCTAGCAGGTAATTCATCAATATGATGGGTAACAAAAAGCAAAGTAGGTGCATCTGGTGTTGCCATTAATTGATTGATAAAACCTAAAAATTGTTCTTTCGCAAATAAATCCAAACCATTGCACGGTTCGTCTAAAATCAAAAGTTCAGGTTTACTGATTAAGGCACGGGCGATTAAAACAATTTGCTTTTCACCTTGAGAAAGCACTTGAAATGGTTTGCCGATTAAATGTTGGGCATGAAATTTGACTAAAATTTCTTTTGCCTGTTCCAATTCGCTTTTCTTATATTCTTGGTAAATGCCAAAGCTTGCAAATTTTCCAGATAAGACAATTTTTTCAGCACTTTCATATTGAGGGATGCGTGTTTGCATGTGATTAGCAATCCAACCAATTCTCTTGTTTAATTCAGGGATAGAGGCTTCACCGAATGTTTGATCCAGTACGGTTAATTTGCCAGTTGTCGGCCAAAGATTTCCGGTAATTAATTGTAAGAGTAGTGATTTTCCGGCACCGTTTAGCCCTAAAATACCCCAATGTTCTCCTTTTTTGATTTGCCAATTGATATCTTGGAGTAAAGTCAGTTGATTTCGAATTAAAGAAACATCTTCAAAAGATAAAATCATGTGACCACACACCTTTCTATTATTCTTCCTTTTTATTCTTAAATTATAGCGCAACAAAAAGAAATTGCAATGGTAGCCAAACATTTGAATAAAGATTGAAAACGATCGCAATTACGCTATAATAGAGATAATGAAAGGGTGGTTGTATGTTGGAATTGTGGCAAACCTTATTGAGTAAATGGCGTTTAGGCGAAAAAGTGCATCAAGGGATTACTTATCGCTTGGTGAGTAAGTCTTTTAATCAGTATGAGTTGAGTAAAATTATCATTGGTCCATGTGGCGAGAAGAACTATCACCCACGGATTATGATTGAAGAAGTGGATGGCCGACCAGTAGCACAGAGCTTAATTGATTATGAGGTTACCCCAATTTTGAATCTAAAGCGCGAAAAGGATGAGGAACAGATTAATCATGCCTTTGTGCAGTTGATGGAAGAATTTATAGCCATTGCTTAAAGTTTGGCAGAAGTTTATTAGATTTTGAGTCCTATCAACAGAATTTTCGCTTGTTACGAAGATTAGGGGCTAATGAGGCGATGATTCGACGGTCATTGTTTCACCAGTTAGCACTATATTTCTATTTGCCATTAATTGGTGCAATATTAGAAACTGGAATTGCCTTACTATTTTTGAATGATTTTTTGAAATCCATGTACTTCACTTTACAATTAAATAGCGTAATTTCAATTGGAGCCTTTGTTATAGGGCTACATTTCATTTATCTATTGCTAGCTTATGGTGTCAATCAAGTAGCTTTGAGAGACTGAAGGAAAAAGTAAAAGAACCATCCTCTCCTTTTTGGGAGAGTGATGGTTCTTTTTAGTCATTATGGGCTCGTAACGCACTGATAATAGCGACGACATCGACCACTTCTTGGAACATGGCACCAATGAAGGTTGGAATCAATCCAAATGATGCGATAAACATTAAGACAACACAGACTGCAATCCCAATGAGCACAGATTGTTGGGCAATTTTTACTGTGTCTTTGGCAACGGCTATACTTTGAGCGACTTTGCTAAAATCATCTTTTAAAATAACAACATCTGCAGTTTCACTAGCAGCGGTTGCACCATGAGCACCCATCGCGATTCCAACGCTTGCAGTAGCTAGGGCGGGAGCATCATTAATCCCATCGCCAACCATCGCCGTTAATCCGTGATTTTCAATGGTTTCTTGGATATGGCTAATTTTTTCTTCAGGTAGACATTCAGCAAAGACATCCTCAGTATCAATCCCTACTTCTTTGGCCACTTTTTGGGCAGCTAGTTTTTTATCACCTGTTACCATAATTAAGTGTTGTAACCCTAGATTACGCAGTTGTTGAATCGTCTGTTTAGCTTCTGGACGTAAAGTATCCGCGAAGGTAAAGTGACCGAGATATTGACCATTTTGTGCGACAAAGACACTGGTTTTATTGGTCAAATCTTGAGGAAGCCCCGTTTGGATAAGACTGCTCTTACCTATCATATAAGTATGGTTCTCAACGCTGCCTTTAATTCCTTGCCCTTTGATTTCACTGATAGCGTCAACTGGTAAAAATTCAATATGTTGATTTTTGGCTTCTTGGACGATACTTCTAGCTAAAATATGGGTAGAGTTTTGTTCCAGACTTGCTACAATTTGTAAGAAATCAGCCGTTGAAATAGCCTCGGTATGCGCAATGTTTTCAATTTTCAATATTCCTGAAGTGATGGTCCCTGTTTTATCAAAGGCAATATTTTTTAGGTTAGCCAGTTTCTCTATTGCTGTTCCGTTTTTAACAACAATTCCATGCCGGCTTTCACGACTCATCCCGGCCACGAAAGCAATCGGAGCTGCTAAAATTAACGGACATGGAGAAGCAACGACCATAACTTGTGCAAAACGAATGGGATCTTTACTTAAATACCAAGCAATTCCACCTAGAATATAAGCAAGTAAGGTAAATGGTAGGGCATATCTATCTGCCATTCGGACAAAGCTTGCTGGCGTTTCGCTAGATTGTTGCACCAGTTGCACTAAGCGTTGGTACTGACTATCTACGGCTAAATGTGTTACTTTTAAATGTAAACTGACATCACCATTGATTGCTCCTGACATCAAGTTTTCTCCCTGTTTCTTTTCAATAGGGATGGACTCACCGGTTAAGGAAGCTTCGTTAATAGTTGCTACTTCATCTAATAATTCACCATCGATAGGAATCATTTCATTTGGTTTGACGACAATTGTTTGCCCTATTTTGATTTTTTCTAGTGGATAATCGACTAATTCTTCATCTTCAATGACATGTGCAATTTCGGGTGTTTGGTCGAGTAAGCTTTGTAATTCTCGGTTTGCTTTTTTTCCAGCATAATTTTCCAATGATTCGCCACCAGTAAGCATAATAAGAACGACCAAGCTTGCCCAGTATTCACCAACGATTAGTGTTGAGACAATAGCAGTGATGGCCAAGATATCGACACCGAAATTTCCTTGACGTAAGGTTTGAATCATTTCAATTAACATCGAAAATGCAATAATACTACTGATTACCGTTACGATGACTTGCGCTGCTAGCTCTTGATGAAAAACAAATTGTAAAATAAGTGCAGTCACGCCAATTAGAATAGTTATATATAATTTTTTTTGATCAGACATTTGTCATTCCCCTCTTTCAACATGAGTATAGCATCAATCAAACTTAATTGATAATGAAATATCCTAATTGAGAACGATAATCGTTGATATATGCGATTGATAATCTTTTTCAATTATAATTATTTTAAATTTTATTGAAACAAGCAAAACCACTCAAAATTTGGTAAAATAAAAACAAAGGATGTGAGGCGACTCGGTCAGCTGTGAGCGGATAAGTTTGTCAGAATAAATAGCAAAATCTGATAGAAAAAAGTAAGATGTGCTTTTTTAGATAATAATTATAACGAATAGATGAGGATGTGATGACGATGAAAACAATCAGAGCGATTAAAGAACTTTACTTTATGGATTGGCGGCGAATTTTTGCCGTTCCTACAGCTGTATTCTTGGTGATAGCAATGTTGATTTTACCTTCACTGTATGCTTGGTTTAATATCAAAGCTTTGTGGGACCCTTATGGTAATACTGGAGATTTACCAATTGCGGTATATAGTGCCGATGATGGAGTGAATTTGGAAGGAAAGAAAATTGATATTGGACAAATGGTCAGCGAACAGCTTCATCAAAATCATCAATTAGGTTGGACTTTTGTGAAATCTAAAGACGTTTTACAAGATGGGGTTCGTTCAGGAAAATATTATGCTGGCATTTATTTACCAAAGAATTTCTCAAAAGATTTAGTCAGTTTTATAGGTGGAACGATTGAAAAGCCTGAAATAGAGTATTTTTACAATGCTAAAATCAATGCCATCGCACCTAAAATAACTGATAAAGGCGCCTCAACATTACAAAGTGAGATTACGGATAATTTTATCGCAACTTCTAGTCAAATTTTAGCCGAAACAATGAACAAAGCCGGTGTTTCCTTAGAGACCAACTATGGCGAAATTGAACATTTAAGTCAATTATTGATGAAGACTAACGACAATTTAGCGCAAATGGATGAGTATGTGAATCAGTTAAAAGACTTGCAGCAAAAATTACCAGATATTAAGTCAAAATATGCTTTAGCGCAAAAAGTTCCGGATTATTATCCAGAAATGAATCGACTTGCAGATAAATTAATCGCCGTCAACCAACATACCAATCAGCTAGATCAGGTAGGGCAGACGCTTTTAAAGGTGCAAAAACAACTGCCGACGATTCAACAGGTACCTAACCGTTTAGATCAATTAAATCAAGACTTCTCAAAAGTGCAGCCAATTTTAACTAAGAGTATAGAAGAGGCAAAGGATGCGATAAGTTTAGTAACCCAAGTACAAGGGTTAGTACCAACGATTCAAGATGCGAATCAAAAAGCGAATCAATTACTGACAGATTCCATTGATGGTGCACAAAAATTCCAGGAAGCTTTGCCCAGTATTGAAAGTAGTTTGAATTTGCAATTACAAACACTTTTACTCTTTTCACAAACCATGAGCAGCTTTTTAGACCAACTTAGTCAAGATTTGCATGTAGTTGATCAAGCGCAACTTACCCCTGAGCAACGCCAACAACTACAAATGATAGTAACAAAAATAGATGAACGAGTGAATCAAACGAAACAAACGATTGAAAAACAAATTCAATATTTAGAAGTACTGGAGAAAATTACGGGTAAAGATTTTAGCCAGTCAATTCGTCAATTGAATCAATTACTAGACAAAATCACTCAAATGCAAGAAAAGGTTGGACAAATCAATAGCGTGCTTGCTAATTTACCAAATCAATTAACAACTGTACAGAACTTAGTGAGTCAACTTCAAGGAATAAACAGTGATTTTAATCGTGTTTTGGAAGAAATTGATTTAACTGGATTAAGTAGCAAAATCAATGATACTTTAAGCAATCAATTATTGCCAATCCTTAAAGACAGCCAAAAAGTATTAGGTGAGGTTAGCAAAATTGACTTAAAAGATTTATTAGCTAAGACAAATCGCGTGTTAAATCAAGGTATTCAAATTTTAGAAACAGTTTCTACGGATTTACCTACTTATCAACAAAAACTTCAAGTAGCTAACCAACTTGTGAAAAGTCATATGGGCGAATTTACGAATGGTGTGAATCAAGCAGTGCAATTCTATCAAAATGATTGGCCGCAAACCAAGCAGAAATTAGCTCAAGCCAGTCAATTTGCGCAACAAGATTTGCCAGTGATTGAAAGTGATTATCGACAAGCACTCAAACAAATTGATGCGAAAATGCCTGAATTAGATCAAACTATTCAGCAGGTGAATACGTTTATCAATCAAGATTGGCCAGTGGTACGTACAGCCATCCAAAAATCAGCGCAAGCCTTGCAAGTAGGCGAAACCAAATTACCATTGGATGAACTAATCGAATTGTTGAAAGTGAACGCTCAAAAAGAAGCCGATTTCTTTAAAGAACCTGTGAAATTAAAAACTACGGCCTTTTATCCAATTAAGAATAACGGTTCGGCTAGTGCACCGTTTTATACTGCACTTTGTCTATGGGTGGGCTCATTATTACTTTCAAGTTTAGCAAGTACGAGTGTGTATCTGAACGAACGTCAAAAAGGCAAATATACTTTACGTGAACAATTCTTTGCTCGTATGCTCTCGTTCTTAACGATTGGCCTAGGACAAAGCTTAATCGTTGTACTTGGTAATTTGTATTTATTGAAAGTTAGTGTTGCGAATCCAGGATGGTATATTGCGTTTACTGTATTTATCGGACTTACCTTTATGTCGATTATTTATGTGCTTGTTAGTCTTTTTGGCAATGTCGGTAAAGGTCTGGGAATTATCTTGCTGGTGCTTTCGATTTCAGGTGGTGGCGGAAACTATCCAATTCAAGTCTCTGGTGCTTTCTTTAGATGGATTAATCCATGGTTGCCATTTACATATGCGGTCAATTTATTACGAGAAGCAACAGGAGGTATCTACTTGAGAAATATGTGGGTAGATATCATCTTCTTGATTTGCGCTGGGTTATTATTTGTTATTTTTGGCACCATCTTCTTCCCAACAAACGACGCCATGGTGAAAAAATTCAACCACCGCACCAAAAACAGCCACTTCTTTCACTAAGGATGTGAGGCGACTCGGTCAGCTACGAGCGGATAAGTTTTCCAGGACGTCGGAAAAGTCCGAGAAGTAAAGACTTTCCCAGACGGGCTGGCTTATACGCCGAAATAGCTAGTCGCCGAACACAGATTAAACTAAGGATGTGAGGCAGCTTGCTCAGACATGAAGAAATTCGTGTGCTTACCTACCGCTGAGAAAATCGGATGAAAGGAGATTTTCTCAAGCGGGAGGGCGAATTTCACAATGTCTAGCTGCCGAGCACAGATTAAACTAAGGATGCGAGTCAGGTAAGTCAGCTCCAAGCAAAAGGTTATCAATCAACTTAGGTAAATACGAGAAAATTCATGTGTTACCTTCTGCTAAGAAAATCGAATGAAAGGAGATTTTCCAATTATTTAGTTGATTAATACTGATAAAGCTAACTAAGGTCTCGCTAGCTTATAAAAAACGGCTAAATGCATTTTAAAAATGTATTTAGTCGTTTTTGGTGTTCATGGGATTTTGTGGTACAATAATGGGGCGATTAAATGAATGAGAAAGTAGGAAAAATATGTTAACAACAGAAGATTTTGATTTTGATCTACCTGAAGAACTGATTGCACAAACCCCGTTAAAGGAGCGGACAAGTTCTAGATTGTTAGTGATGAATCGTCAAACAGGAGAACTAACTGATAAACATTTTTACGATATTATTGATTATCTGAATCCAGGCGATGCTTTGGTAATGAATAATAGCCGAGTATTACCAGCTCGCTTACATGGCGAAAAGGTCGAAACTGGCGCACACTTAGAAATTTTGCTTTTGAACAATACAGTCAATGATGAGTGGGAAGTCTTAATTAAACCAGCAAAACGTGCCAAAGTCGGAACAGAAATTTCTTTTGGTGATGGCCGATTGAAGGCAGTGGTTAAAGAAGAATTAGATCATGGTGGTAGAATTATTGATTTCAAATATGATGGGATTTTTCTTGAAATATTGGAGTCATTAGGAGAAATGCCTTTACCTCCATATATCAAAGAACGCTTAGAAGATCCTGATCGTTATCAAACAGTTTATGCCAAGGAAAATGGCTCAGCAGCGGCACCAACTGCGGGGCTACACTTTACTAAAGATTTATTAGCCAAAATCGAAGCTAAAGGTGTGAAATTGGTTTATTTGACGCTTCATGTTGGTTTAGGGACCTTTAGACCAGTGAGTGTGGATAATATTGCAGAACATGAAATGCATAGTGAGTTTTATTCGCTAAGCCCTGAAGCTGCACAGACGCTCAATGAAGTGAAGGCGAATGGGGGAAGGATTGTTGCGGTAGGGACGACTTCTATTCGTACTTTAGAAACGATTGGTAGCAAATTTGATGGGAAAATTCAAGCGGACAGTGGTTGGACTAATATCTTTATTACACCAGGTTATGAGTTCAAAGTAGTAGATGCTTTTTCTACTAATTTCCATTTACCTAAGTCAACCTTAGTGATGTTAGTAAGTGCTTTTGCAGGTCGTGAACAAGTGCTTGAAGCTTATCAACACGCTATTGAAGAAAAGTATCGCTTCTTTTCATTTGGCGATGCAATGTTCATATTTTAAGACAATATAAAACGGGGAAGCCATTTTATTGCCTCCCCGCTTTTTTAATGGAAATCAGCTGGCTCAATAAGAAGTTCTTTTTTTGCCAACTCATTATAAAAGACTGCTTTAGTCATATACATATATGGATTAAGCCATAAATAACCAAGCCCTAAAGTTAGCAAACATAAAATTTGCCAGCCGATGAAACTTAAATCTAAGATGAAAAATTCAAACTTATGGCCTTTCATCATTTGTTCGCTACGTTTCAGGCATTCAAGTAAATCAGGACGTTCTCCGGTTTTTTCATAAAGATCATAATATACAAATTCAGCCTGAGAGTAGGCATAACCTTTGATAATGCCCGGTATGATTAGTAGTAAACTCCATCCCAAAAGAAAAATTCCTCTTAAAATATACAGGCAAAATAAAGGAATGAGATGCTTTCTAGAAATTGTCTGAAAACCATCGTTGATAAGACTGATTTGTGTTTTCTTTCCCCGACTCAGATTGATAAAAGTCCAAAAAATAGCAGTTAAAAGATAAAAACTGATTAAATCAACAAAGCAACTTGAAGGTAAATCAGAAAAATCCAAAGAATAAGATAATACAGAATCAAAAGAACGATTTTGCAATAAGCTATAATGAATCATAGCGTAAACAGTACTAGCCAAAAAAACAGTATAGGTAATACCAATGGATAATAATGTTGGAATGAGACAGATTAAAATAGCTTGCGTATAACGTCCTTTGAGTAAATATTTCGCTTGTAGTTTTAGTTCAGCACGAGACATGAAATCACTCCTTTAAGGACATTATAGCAAAAAAAGTTTTCAAAAAATACCGAAGTTATTCATACTTTTTAGTTGCAAACGGTTACAATCAGTGCTATACTATCATTGTAAGGGAGGAAAGAAGCTGAGAGATAAAAGTAAATAATCAATAAAACACCCAAGATTTACTACTAATAATGGAAATGGCGTCGACTATATAGCGCGCATGAAACAAAAAAATAAAAGAGAAAGTAGTAGCAAGAGCAACAAAATTTGTTAAATCTGCAAGATTCACCTAAAGTGTATGCAAAGTCAACTTGCAATGTAGAGTAAGAGGTACGTAGTGATAAAATTTATTAGTGCCCGAATAATTTTAGTGTAGAGATTGTAAATGAAACAACAGTTTGTAGAAAGCAAGGACTTTGCTACCAATCATCTCAGCTCGGCCTTCTAATTAGGACTCGGTTTATCCGAGTCCTTTTTTACGCTTGATTCGTTTAATTGTTTGTTTTATGATAAAGAAAAAAGATTTCTTAAATGGAAAGGTGAGAGAATGGAACAAACGAAACCTTATGGAACGGTCTTGATTAAGGCGGCAAAAATTATTGACTGTATTGCCGAAAATCCGCATATTGGATTGCAAGAAATCGCGCACCAATGTCAAATGACCGTGTCCACAACTTTAAAAATCCTAGATACTTTAAATTTGATTGGTTATGTCAAAAAAAGTGAAGAGAAAACCTACCAATTAGGAGCAAAATTGGTGCGTTATGCTAATCAAAATATTGAACAAATTGATCTGATTGAGCAAAGTTTGCCACACTTGGAAAAACTACAAGAAAAAATTGATGAGACGATTCATTTAGGTGTGTTAAGTGATTCTGAAATATATTACGTCAATAAGTTAGAGCCGAAATTTCAGTCGATTCGTATGTCGTCAAAAGTTGGGATTAGTCGCCCACTATATAGCTCCGCAATGGGTAAGGCAGTGTTGGCAATGATGAGCAAATCTGAAGTGGATAGTTATTTAGAATCACATGAATTAAAGCCATTTACAGTAAATACAATTACAAACTCATTAAAATTAAAACAGGAATTGTCGGAAATTAAAACGAGTGGGATTGCCTTTGATAATGAGGAAATGGAAAAGGACATTTTTTGTGTAGGTACAGCATTGATGAACAACAGCCAGATAGTAGGTGCGATGAGTATCAGTTTGCCAAAATTCCGCTTAACAAAAAGATACGAAGAAAAGGTAATCCAAGCAATTTTAGAAGCCAAGACCGCCATTGAAAAAGAATTAAAATGATGTACATATTAAAATGAAGGTTTAGTTTTGGAACTGAATCTTCATTTTTTATGCTAAAAATTATTTAATAAAACCCCTTTCAAATATGTTGATTTTGCGTTATACTCTACTTGTATTTCTAAAAAATAAATTATAATTTCTAAATAAGAAAGAGGGATATAAATGAAACGTGTGGATATTCTAAAAAAACTGGCTAATTGTGGTGTCATTGCAGTGGTTCGCGGTGATTCAGCACAGCAAGCAATCAAAGCAAGTGAAGCAATTGTTGCTGGGGGGATGAAAGGGATTGAATTAACTTTTACAGTACCAAATGCGCAAGAAGCTATCCGTACTTTAGCTGAAAAGTATGTAGATGATGAAGAAGTAGTAATCGGTGCTGGCACGGTTCTTGATGCTACGACTGCTCGTTTAGCGATAATGGCAGGTGCAGAATTTATTGTTAGTCCTTGTTTTGACATAGAGACCGCGAAGATTTGCAACCTATATCAAATTCCTTACTTACCGGGATGTATGACGATTAATGAAATGAAGGAAGCCTTAAAAGCTGGTGCAGATATTGTTAAATTGTTCCCAGGTTCTGCTTTTGGTCCGAAGATTGTGGGCGCATTCAAAGCACCATTGCCACAACTGAACATCATGCCAACTGGTGGTGTGAGCTTAGAAAATATGGCTGAATGGTTCAAAGCAGGCGTAGTTGCTGTTGGAGTTGGTGGGAATCTATTGGCACCTTTAAAAAATGAAGACTATCCTGCAATTACCAAAGTAGCAGAGCAATATATGGCTAAATTACAAGAAATACGCGAGGGATGATTATGGCAGAAGTACTTACTTTAGGAGAAATTATGCTAAGGCTTTCGACAAAAGAAAATCGGTTAGCCTATACAGATAACTTGCTTGCTCATTATGGTGGTGGAGAAGCCAATGTGGCAATTAGTTTAGCGAATTTTGGACACCAAGCATATTTTGCCAGTAAAGTACCTGATAATGCGTTAGGTTTAGCAGTTAAACGTCATTTGAATCATTTCGGCGTTCATACTGATTTTTTACTTTATGGCGGTCAGCGCTTAGGAACTTATTTTTTAGAGCAAGGTGTCGGCATTAAAGCGGCCAATGTCATTTATGATCGTGCCTTTTCAAGTTTTTCTCAGATGACAGCAAATGAATGGGAAAGAATGGATTTGTTTACAGGTATTGATTTATTCCATTTATCCGGAATTACACCAGCTTTAAGTCCTGCTTGGTTAGAGTTGTTAATCAAATTGATGCAAGAGGCAAATTCTAGAGGGATTAAAATTAGTTTTGATATCAATTTTAGAGGTAAACTTTGGAGTCAAGTCCAAGCAGCAGAGGCATTAAAGCAAATTTTACCTTATGTGGATTACTTATCTGCTGGTCGTCTGGATGCTCAATATTTACTTGGTATTAAGCATGCGGAACTTTTACCTCTTGAACAATGTTATCAAGAAATGCAAAAACTTTATCCAAATATTCAGGTGATTTATTCGACCAATAGAACTATTTTTTCTGCTAACCATAATCAGTTACAAGGAACACTTTATTATCAAAATGAATATTATGAATCTAAAGTGATAGATATTCCTGATATTGTTGATCGTGTAGGTGGTGGGGATGCTTATTCAGCAGGTATTCTCCATGGTTTACTTAGTGAGTATGAACCTCAAGCGATAGTAGATTTTGCAACAGCAGCTTCGGCATTAAAACATATGGTCTATGGCGACTGCAATCAATTTACGTTAGCAGAAGTGCAAGCCTATCTTGAAAATGATTCTAGTAAAATAAACCGATAATATTTGTGAAAAAGCCTTTTCAAAACCGGTTTACTTATGTATAATAAAGTTGTAAATTTCTTAAATGTAAATATGTTTTCTTTATAGGAAATAAATGAAGGAGGAAAAGAGAAATGCAAAAGATGGAAACGCGTTATGCACACGCACCAGAAGATATCCGTCATTATTCAACAGAACAGTTACGTAAGGAGTTTTTAGTTGAAGAAGTTTTTGTTCCTGGAGATATTCGGTTAACTTATACACACAATGACCGTATGATTTTTGGAGGCGTAACACCGACTACAGAACCACTAGAAATCGTCTTATCTACTGAGCTAGGTGTAGACTTCTTTTTAGAACGTCGCGAATTAGGTGTCATTAATATTGGTGGTCCTGGTTTTATCACGATTAATGGTCAAAAAGAAGAAATGAAAAAACAAGATGGTTACTATATCGGTATGGGCACTAAAGAAGTGAAGTTTGAGTCTCAAGATGCAAGTAATCCTGCAAAATTCTATGTCAGCTCAGTGCCTGCGCATCATACTTATCCAAATGTAAAAATTAGTATTGATCAAATTAAACCATTAGAAACTGGGGAAAAATTAACATTGAATGAACGTAAAATTTACCAATATGTTCATCCAAATGTTTGCCAAAGCTGTCAATTACAAATGGGTTACACCATCTTAGAACCAGGTAGCGCTTGGAATACTATGCCATGCCATACACATGAACGTCGGATGGAAGCTTATGTCTACTTTGATATGGAAGCTGATACAAAAGTGTTCCATATGATGGGTAAACCAGATGAAACCAAACACTTAGTAATGGGGAATGAACAAGCAACTATCTCGCCAAGTTGGTCGATTCACTCAGGTGTAGGTACAAGTAATTATTCATTCATTTGGGCAATGTGTGGCGAAAACATCACTTATACAGATATGGATATGGTCGCAATGGACGATTTGAGATAATTATTTAATTAGGAAAAAGAAAGGAAGAGATAAAATGAGTTTTGAAATGGATAAATTCCGCTTAGATGGTAAAGTGGCTTTAGTAACAGGTGCTGTATATGGAATTGGTTTTGAAATTGCCAAATCATTAGCTAAAGCTGGAGCAACAATTGTGTTTAACAACTTGGATCAAAAATCAGTGGATCAAGGCTTAGCTAACTATGAAAAAGAAGGGATTAAAGCTCATGGTTATGTCTGCGATGTAACTGATGAAGAAGCTGTTAAGAAAATGGTTGCTCAAATTAAAGAAGAAGTCGGTGTGATTGACATCTTAGTAAACAATGCGGGTATTATTAAGCGTATCCCGATGGTAGAAATGGAAGCTAAAGATTTCCGTCAAGTAATCGACGTTGACCTAAATGCACCATTTATCGTATCAAAAGCAGTAATTCCTGATATGATTGAAAAAGGTGCGGGTAAGATTATCAACATTTGTTCAATGATGAGTGAATTAGGTCGTGAAACAGTGAGTGCTTATGCAGCTGCTAAGGGCGGATTGAAGATGTTAACGAAAAATATTGCATCTGAATATGGCCAATACAATATCCAATGTAACGGGATTGGACCTGGTTATATTGCTACGCCACAAACTGCACCATTACGTGAATTACAAGAAAATGGGGAACGTCACCCATTTGATCAATTTATCGTTGGTCGCACGCCTGCTGCACGTTGGGGGACCCCAGATGATTTAGCTGGCCCTGCAGTATTCTTAGCATCTGAAGCTTCTGATTTTGTCAACGGACATATTTTATATGTTGATGGCGGTATCTTAGCTTATATTGGTAAACAGCCATAAAATAATATCGTAAAGTAAACCGATTTTCAATTTTTGTAGAGTTTGGTATTTATAAGGAAATATAGCCCTTGTGTGCCAAGCTCTATTGATTTATGTTTTTATAACTGAAATATTATACATTCGATTATATAATTTATTGATAAATAGTGATATATACTAAAATTAAAGACAACAAAAAAATTAAAAAAATACTAGAAAACGCTTTACAATTGGTATATGAAATGGTATAGTTTAATCAAGGAAGAGATAAACCGGTAAACATACAAAGAAAGGAAGAGATAAAGTGATTAAATTAGTCGTTGTTGCTCACGGTCATTTTGCTACAGGAGCAGCTAGTGCTTTGGAATTGATTGCAGGAAAACAAGAAGAAGTGGCAGTCATCGATTTTTCAGAAGGTATGTCTGCGCAAACTGTGAAAGAAAAGATTGCAGCTGAGTTAGTAGATCAATCGGAGGTATTGGTATTAAGTGATTTATTAGGTGGTACGCCATTTAAAGTCAGCACCGAATTGATGGCTGAATTCAACGGGAAAATGAATGTGCTTTCAGGATTGAATTTAGCTATGTTGATCGAAGCAGCTTTTGCTCGTAATATGCTATCTTTTGATGAATTAGTCGATAAATTAGTTACTACAGCAAAAGACGGTGTGATGGATGCTGGTTCATTATTTGATACAGATGATAACTCAGAAGAAGATTTTGAGGGAGGGATTTAAGTGACGAATAAAATTAAAACGGTTGCGATTGAAGAAATTAAGCATCCGGAGCGTTTTTTAAATCAGCCATTACTTACAAAAGAAGAAGTAAAGTCAGCTATTGATTTAGCGATGGAACAACTTCGTGTGAATATGGAATACTTTAAGGAAGAATTTCCAACACCAGCTACGTTTGATAATATTTATCCAAAAATGGACAACACTGAATGGACAAATGGCTTTTGGACTGGTGAATTATGGTTAGGCTATGAGTATACAAATGAAGAAGCGATGAAGAAACTCGCGCAAGCAAATGACCGTTCATTTTTAGATCGTGTGAAAAAACGTATTGAATTGGATCATCATGATTTAGGGTTTTTGTATACGCCTTCATGCATGGCAGAGTATAAATTATTACACACACCAGAAGCGAAAGAAGCCTCTATTTTAGCAGCTGATAAACTCATCGAACGTTATCAAGAAGTCGGTGGATTTATTCAAGCCTGGGGCGAGTTAGGCAAACCAGAGCATTATCGTTTGATTATTGATTGCTTGTTAAATATTCAATTATTATTCTGGGCAAGTGAGCAAACGGGAGATCCTAAATATGCTCAGATGGCAACTCAGCACTTTTATACTTCGGCAAACAATGTCATTCGTGATGATGCCTCAGCTTTCCATACTTTTTACTTTGATCCAAAAACAGGTGAACCGCTAAAAGGTGTGACACGTCAAGGTTATAGCGATGATTCAGCTTGGGCCCGTGGTCAAGCTTGGGGGATTTATGGTATTCCATTGACTTATCGCTTTGTTAAAGATGAAGATTGTTTTGGATTATTCAAAGGGATGACCAATTATTTCTTAAATCGTTTACCAAAAGATCATGTTTCCTATTGGGATTTAATTTTTGGTGATGGTTCGGGGCACTCTCGAGACTCGTCAGCAACTGCAACAGCGGTATGTGGGATGCATGAAATGTTGAAACACTTACCGGAAGTTGATAGTGATAAATTAACTTATAAATACGCGATGCATGCAATGTTACGTTCATTAATTGACAACTATGCAAATCGCGAAATCAAACCAGGTAGACCGCTTCTTTTACATGGTGTTTACTCATGGCACTCAGGAAAAGGTGTGGATGAAGGAAATATTTGGGGCGACTATTATTATCTAGAAGCATTAATTAGATTTTACAAAGATTGGGAATTATACTGGTAAGAATTAGGAGGAATAGAAAATGGCAACACCAAATATTGTAATGACACGTGTGGATGAACGTTTAATCCATGGACAAGGACAATTATGGGTTAAATCATTAGGTTGTAATACAGTCATTGTAGCAAATGATGCAGTAAGTAACGATAAAATGCAACAAACTTTGATGAAAACTGTGATTCCAGGTTCTGTTGCGATGCGCTTTTTCCCATTGCAAAAAGTGATTGACATTATTCATAAAGCAAGTCCGGCGCAAACGATTTTTATTGTAATTAAAGATTTAGCCGATGCCTTAACATTAGTGAAAGGAGGCGTACCAATTAAAGAATTGAACATCGGCAATATTCATAATGCTCCTGGTAAAGAACAAGTGACTCGTTCCATTTATTTAGACGATAAAGACAAAGAAATTATTCGAGAACTTAGTGAAAGTTATCATGTAACATTTAATACCAAAACGACTCCTTCTGGAAACGACGGAGCACATGAAGTAAATCTTTTAGACTATATCTAAAGAATAGGAGAAAAAGAATATGGAAATTAATATCATTCAAGCATTATTAATTGGTTTGTGGACCGCATTCTGTTTTAGTGGTTTACTATTGGGACTTTACACAAACCGTTGTATTATCCTTTCATTTGGTGTAGGGATTATCTTAGGAGATCTTCCTACTGCCTTAGCGATGGGGGCAATCAGTGAATTAGCTTACATGGGATTTGGTGTTGGTGCTGGGGGAACTGTACCACCTAACCCAATTGGACCTGGTATTTTCGGTACTTTAATGGCTATTACAAGTGCCGGTAAAGTGACACCAGAAGCAGCTTTGGCGTTATCTACTCCAATCGCTGTAGGTGTACAATTCTTACAAACTTTTGCTTATACTGTTCGTGCAGGTGCTCCTGAATCTGCAATTAAAGGATTACAAAGTGGTAATATAGGCAAATTCAAAATGAATGCAAATGGTACTGTTTGGGTATTTGCTGTGATGGGATTTGCGATTGGTTTCTTGGGTGCATACTCAATGGAAACTTTATTAAAATTAGTTGATTTAATTCCACCAGTATTATTAAGTGGTTTAAGTTTAGCTGGTAAAATGCTTCCTGCAATTGGTTTTGCGATGATTTTATCAGTAATGGCGAAGAAAGAATTGATTCCATTCGTATTACTTGGCTATATTTGTGCTGCATACTTACAAATTCCAATTATCGGAATCGCAATTATCGGTACAATCTTTGCGTTAATGGAATACTATCGTCAACCTAAAACAGTAGCTGCAACAGATAACCAAGGAGGCGAACAAGATGACTGGATCTAATAAATTAACGAAAAAAGACTATTTAGTAACTTCTTTACGTGCATTCTTCTTGCAAAATGGCTTTAACTATAGCAACTATCAAGGGATTGGGTATGCGAATGTCATTTATCCAGCCTTGAAAAAACATTATGGTAATGACCAAAAAGCCTTATGTAAAGCGTTAGAAGATAACTGTGAATTCTATAATACGAACCCACACTTCTTGCCATTTATTACAAGTTTACATTTAGTAATGCTTGAAAATGATCGTCCAGAAGAAGAAATTCGTAGTATTAAAATGGCGTTAATGGGACCTTTGGCAGGTATTGGTGATTCATTATCTCAATTCGTCTTAGCACCATTACTTTCTACAATCGCTGCTTCTTTAGCACAACAAGGTTTAGCTTTAGGACCAATCTTATTCTTTGTTGCAATGAACTTGATTTTAACTTCTATAAAGTTAGGTACGGGGATGTATGGTTATAAATTTGGTACCAAAGTTATTGATAAATTAAGTGACCAAATGGCTACTATTTCTCATGTAGCAAACATCATTGGGGTTACCGTTATCTCTGGTTTAGCAGTAACCTTCGTCAAAATTACTGTACCGATTACGTATGCTGCTGGTAAAGTACAAGAAGGTGCTAATCAAAAAATCGTATCTATTCAAGGAATGTTAGATAAAATTGCTCCAGCGTTATTACCAGCATTATTCACAATCTTTGTATACTGGTTAATTAAGAAGAAAAAATGGACAACTTACAAAATTGTGCTCTTAACGATTGTTATCGGTATTATCGGTAGCTGGTTAGGAATCCTAGCATAATGAATACACAAACACTAACAATTATTGTATTAATTGTCATTGCAATCACTTCTGTCATCCCTAGTCTTTTACAAGTGATGGGGGCAAGACGCAACCAAAAAGAAATGCAAGAACAAATGAAAAAAAGAGAAGAATATTTAGCTAATTTGAAAAAAGGCGATGAAGTCATTCTCTTAGACGGCATTCATGGTAAAATTGTCTCCATTAAGGGAACATTAGTGGAATTAAAAATCTCACAAAACACAATTGTTTATGTTGAAAAAGAGAGCATAATGGGCAAATCAAGAGAACTACTATTTAAGTAGTTCTCTGTTTGTATACAAGCATGAAGTGGGTTGCTTAGCTCCAGTCAGATAAGGTTTTCGAATTGGCGAGAAAGTCTGAAAAGATAAGACTTTCACAGCCAAGACGACTTGTCTGACAAGGAGCTACCCACTGAATGCAGACTATTTAGAGGCTATCTAAAGCGTATTTAGATGTTGTTTGTATACAATCATGAAACAGGTCGTTTAGCTCCAGTTAGACAATACAAGTAAGCAATCAAGAAAAGAGGCAAACGGATGATGCAAGACTTTCAAACGCGTCAAGATTATATCCTAGCATTAAAAGAGATTTTAATCCCTTTAAAAGCAAAATATCATAGTCAGCAAAATGGTCGTATTCATTTAGGCAATACAGGGACAACTTATACACAAAAAACAAGTGAGGTAGAGGCTTTTTTGCGACCGTTATGGGGATTAGCGCCACTTTTATCTCAACAAGAAGATGAAGAGCTAGAAGAAATCTATTACGGTTATTTACGAGGTTTAATCAAAGGAGTCGATCCACAGTCTAGAGATTACTGGGGACATCCACAAGAAGATCGGCAATTAATTGTGGAAATGGCGGCAATTGCAACTGCTATCATACTATCTAAAGAAAAGTTTTGGGATGTGTTATCACCACAAGAACAAAAGCAACTTCATAATTGGTTGCTTTTAGCGGATACGTGTGAAATTCCGCATAATAATTGGCATTTTTTCAGGATATTGATTCATATTGCGATGCGTAAATGTCATCAAACCTTTTCACAAGACCAAATTGATGCCGACTTTTTAGCTATTGAATCATTTTATGACGCACAAGGTTGGTATTTTGATGGTCGTAAAGAAAAACGTGATTACTATATTGCCTTTGCTTTTCATTATTATAGTTTGCTCTATTATAAAGAAATGCAGGCGGTAGATACACATCGTTGTGCAAAAATCAAGCAGCGTGCGTGTCAATTTGCTCAGACTTTTCAGTATTATTTTGATGATAAAGGACGAGGACTACCTTTTGGCCGTAGCTTGACTTATCGGTTTGCGCAAGTAGCCTTTTTTTCGGCGTTGGTTTATGCTAATATTCAAGCTTTGCCGTGGAAAAAAATCAAACAAATCCTCAGTACTCATTTTACGTTTTGGTGGCAAGAAAAAATATTTACAGACCATCATTATTTAAGTGTTGGCTATGGGTATGAAAACTTGGTCATGGCTGAAAGTTATAACGGTCCTGGTTCGCCATATTGGGCATTGAAGAGTTTCTTAATCCTAGCTGTTCCTAAAAATCATCCTTTTTGGCAAGTGTCTATGTCAGAAGGAGTCCATGAAAATACCCTCTTTCAACCATACGTAGTTAAACCAGCAAGAATGATGTTGCAACAAACGGATAATGGTCAACAGCTTTTAGGTTATCCTACGGCCCAATGGAGTTTATCACAGAGTCAGGGAATAAGTAAATATGCCAAATTTGTATATTCAACGCAGTTTGGCTTTTCTGTGGCAAAATCAGCTATCGGTTATGCAGAGGGTGGCTTTGATAGTACGTTAGCGGTGAGTCTGGATAATCGTCATTTTGTCACGAAAGAAGAAGTATCCGAATTTCATTTGCTAGAAGATCGTATCATTCAAGTCTGGCAGCCGTTGACAGGTGTTTGGATCAAGTCGACAATTATTCCGCTGGGGTCTTATCATTTGCGCATTCATCAGGTTCAAACCAATTTTCCTTTATATTTGTACGATGGTGGCTTTTCTATACAACAAGAATCGTATTTTAAAGAAACGCATGAGCCGAACAAAGTCTCCTATCAAAGTCAAATGGGTCATATTTGTTGTGAGAATATTCAAGGGTATCAGCAAGCATTTTTGATTGCTAATGCACCGAATACGAATGTGTTATATCCAAGAACGGTAATGTGTGGATTAAAAAACAAGCTTTCAGCAGGAAAACATTGTCTAATCGGTTTGTTTGGTGGCAGTATAAAGCAATTAGAACATCTAGAAATCAAGTTTTCTGAACAATCATTATCTATTCGAACATTAGGCAAAGAAAACATCATAAAAATCTAGTAAACCGGTTGAAATGATAACGGTTTCTTTGTAAAATATATTTATAAACAATTGTTAGGGAGGGGATGAGCTGATGAAAAAAGTAACGATAAACGATATTGCCAAACTTGCCAATACTTCAAAAACCACTGTCTCCTTTTACCTGAATCAAAAATATGATCGGATGAGTTTGGATACACGTCGCAGAATTGAGGAAGTAATTCGTGAAACCAACTATGTCCCTAGCATTTTGGCACGCAGTTTAAATGATAAACAGACAAAATTGATTGGTGTGTTAATTGGAGATATTACGAATACTTTTTCTAATCTATTGGTTAAAGGTGCAGAGAGTATTGCTAAAAAACGAGGCTATCAAATGATTATGGGCAATAGTAATTATTCACAAGACGATGAGTCGAAGTATATTGATAGCATGATGCGACTAGATGTAGATGGTTTTATCATTCAGCCGACCAGTCATTTTAGAAAATATACGAATATTATGGAGGAAAATGGCAAGAAATTAGTCTTTTTTGATAGTCAGTTGTATGAATATCGTAATAGTTGGGTTAAGACCAATAATTATGACGCCGTGTATGATACGATGCAAGCGTGTTATCATGAAAAAGGGTATCAGAAATTTTTGATGATTACTGCTGATCCTAATCGTTTAAGTACACGTATTGAACGTTCACAAGGTTTTGTCAATTCGGTAGAGGATTTAAATGTGCCTTATGAGCAGTTAATTATTGAGGATAATGATCCAGATATTGAGAAAATAAAAGCGTTTTTATCAAAGCATACCAATGATTTAGCGAATGTCTTAGTATTTGTACCGAATTGTTGGGCCTTGCCGATTGTTTTTTCCGCGATGAAAGAATTAAAGCTTAAGATGCCGCAAATAGGTCTAATCGGTTTTGATAATATTGAATGGAGTGGTTTTTCTTCGCCAACTGTGACAACGATTGTGCAACCAGCTTATCGTGAAGGTCAAGAAGCGATGAATATGTTGATTGATCAAATAGAAGGTACAGATAATACTACAAATCAGTCTATACTAGATTGCGAAATTTATTGGAAAGAATCCACTTATTAATATTAGAGCAACTTTTGGGAGATGAATACAAAAGTTGCTCTATTTTTTTTGTGTTTTTTTAGAATAATTTTTTAAAAACTTTTACGGGATAATCACAATCTATGAAGTTATATAATTCAACTATAGACGAAAATTGAGACTGTATTAAATAATATTGGGATGGGTTCCATAGTGAAAAATAATACCAGTATTTTCAAAAAACTTTAGAAAAACACTTGCAAAAATAGCTGGAAACGCTTATATTTGTATTGTGGTTACTACCAGTTAGGAGGATTTAAAGTGAGGGAATTTAAGATAGCTGATCAATTTTATTTAGATGGTCAACCTTTTAAGATTCTATCTGGTGCCATTCATTATTTTCGTATACACCCAGATGATTGGTACCACTCCTTGTATAATCTCAAAGCATTAGGATTTAATACAGTGGAAACTTATATTCCATGGAATTTTCATGAGGAGCAACCAGGCAAATTTTGTTGGGAAGGCCAGCTAGATGTTGAACGTTTCTTAGATTTGGCACAAGAATTAGGCTTATATGCAATTGTTCGTCCTTCGCCGTTTATTTGCGCAGAGTGGGAGTTTGGGGGCTTGCCCGCGTGGTTACTACAAGCAAATGTGCGTGTGAGAAGTTCAGATGTTGGTTATTTAAGACTGGTTCGTAATTACTATAAAGAATTAATTCCAAAATTAGTCAAACATCAAATCAATCAAGGCGGGAATATTTTAATGTTTCAAATTGAAAACGAATATGGTTCTTATGGGGAAGATAAGACCTATTTGAAAGCCTTGAAAAAGATGATGGATGAATTTGGGATTACGAGTCCTTATTTTACTTCCGATGGTCCCTGGCAAGCAACCTTAAGAGCAGGTAGTTTGATAGAAGAGGATATATTGGTTACTGGAAATTTCGGCTCAAAAGGAACAGAAAATTTTCAGATGATGCAATCATTCTTTGACTTACATCATAAAAAGTGGCCGTTGATGTGTATGGAATTTTGGGACGGTTGGTTTAATCGTTGGGGAGAATCCATCATCAAGCGCGATCCACAAGAGTTAGTTGAATCAGTGATGGAAGTGATTCGACAAGGCAGCATCAATTTATATATGTTTCATGGCGGAACCAACTATGGCTTTATGAATGGTTGTTCAGCGCGTGGTCAAAGAGATTTACCGCAAGTGACGTCTTATGATTATGATGCCATTTTGGATGAAGCGGGTAATCCGACAGCAAAATATCACTTGCTTCAAAAGGCGATGCAAGCTGAATTTCCAGATAACTTTTATGCACAGCCGCTAGTCAAACAAATGGGTACTTATCCAGCAGCTCAGTTAAAAGAATGTGTGAATTTGACGGCGACATTAGACACGCTTAGTCAAGTGCAGCAAAGTTTTTATCCATGTAATATGGAAAGCTTGGGACAAAATACAGGATATATCTATTATCAAACCGAACTTCTACGCGATAAACAGGAGAAAGAAAAAATTCGCGTGATAGATGCGCGTGACCGTATGCAATTATTTATAAACCAAGAATTAGTGGCAACGCAATATCAAGAAGAAATTGGCGAAGAGATTATGGCAGCCTATCCAAGTGAAAAAGTCACGCTTGGTATATTGGTTGAAAATATGGGGCGTGTGAATTACGGATATAAACTCACTGCACCAACTCAAAGCAAAGGGATTGGTCGAGGAGTAATGGTGGATTTACATTTTGTCGGTCATTGGCAAATGTATCCACTGCCTTTAGAAGACGTTTCTAAAGTGGATTTCCAAGGAGCTTTTAAAGAAGGGCTACCTAGCTTTTACCGCTATACTTTCCATGTTGATTATCTGCAAGATACATTCTTGGATTTGCGTGGCTTTGGTAAAGGAATAGCTTTTGTTAATGGGCATAACCTTGGTAGATTTTGGGAAAAAGGACCACTTCGATCTTTGTATGTGACGCAAAAATGGCTAAAGGAGGGAGTAAACGAAATTGTCTTATTTGAGACAGAAGGGAAATACAAAGAGCAATTGGTTTTTTCTAATGCAGCAATTATTGATTATTAATTAAGAGAGGCGATAGTTATGGCAATTATTGGTACACGAATTGATGGACGATTAATTCATGGTCAAGTAGCAAATTTATGGACAACAAAATTAAATATTAGTCGAATTATGGTAATTGATGATGAAGTTGCTCAAAATGACATTGAAAAAAGTGGTTTGAAACTTGCATGTCCAGCTGGAGTTAAATTAAGTATCTTGCCAGTGGAAAAGGCAGCAAATAATATTCTTGCGGGCAAATATGATTCTCAACGATTATTGATTGTTGCACGATATCCAGACCGCTTCTTAAGACTTGTGGAATATGGCGTGCCATTGAAAGAATTAAATGTCGGTAATATGTCACAAACGCCAGAAACCAGACAAGTTACTCGTAGTATTAATGTCGTGGACAAAGATATTGAGGCATTTGAAGCGCTTGATGCTAAAGGAGTTCATTTATATGCACAAATGGTTCCTGGAGATACAGCAAAAGACTTCATGCCATTGTTAGCCAAAGTGAAATAGTGAAAATGATAAAGGAGGAGTTTTCTTATGATTCATTGGTGGCAAATTCTATTATTAACGTTGTACTCAGCTTATCAAATCTGTGATGAGTTGACGATTGTGTCATCAGCAGGTTCTCCAGTATTCGCAGGACTTATTTCTGGTTTAATTATGGGCGATATGAAAACTGGTTTAATCATCGGTGGGGGCTTGCAACTCGTAGTTTTAGGTGTTGGTACTTTTGGGGGTGCGTCAAGAATCGATGCGACTTCTGGGGCAGTTTTAGCTACAGCCTTTTCAGTAGCACAAGGAATTGATCCTGAAATCGCAATCTCAACCATTGCCGTACCAGTTGCTGCTTTACTTGTATACACAGATATCTTAGGACGTTTCTCAACTACATTCTTCGCTCATAGAATTGATGCTGCGGTTGAAAGATTTGACTATAAAGGGATTGAACGAAATTACTTGCTAGGTGCTATTCCGTGGGCTTTATCACGTGCTTTGCCAGTCTTCCTTGCTTTGGCATTTGGTAGTGGATTAGTAGAAACATTAGTGAACTTTGTCAATGACGTGAAATGGTTAGCTGATGGCTTAACTTTAGCTGCTAGAATGTTACCTGGTCTAGGGTTTGCTATCTTACTTCACTACTTACCAATTAAACGCAACTTGCATTACTTGGCTTTAGGATTTGGATTGACAGCTATGCTAACAGTCATTTTTGCAAATATCCAAACTTTAGGTGGCGCAGTAGCAGGTGTTGTGAAAGACTTTAATGGTGGAGCGTTCAAAGCTTTACCTATGATTGGTATAGCTATCATTGGTTTGTTCTTAGCAGTTTTACGTTATACAGCTACTCAACGTAGTGGCAATGCTGCAGCTACACCAACTTCTTCAAATAATGCAGAAAGTGGGGAAATTGAAGATGACGAAATCTAACTATAAATTAACCAAAGAAGATTTTACGCAAATTAATAAGCGTAGTTTGTTCACTTATCAATTAGGTTGGAACTATGAACGTATGCAAGGTTCTGGTTATCTATATATCATTTTACCTCAACTTCGAAAAATGTATGGCGATGGTACACCAGAATTAAAAGAAATGATGAAATTGCATACCCAATTCTTTAATACTTCTAACTTCTTCCATACAATTATCACTGGTATTGATTTAGCGTTAGAAGAAACAGATGGTGTGGAATCTAAAGACGCGGTCAACGGTATTAAGACCGGTTTGATGGGACCGTTCGCACCAATTGGGGACTCTATTTTTGGATCATTAGTCCCAGCTATTATGGGTTCAATTGCTGCTACTTTAGCCATCCAAGGTCAACCATGGGGCGTCCTGTTATGGGTAGCTGTAACCGTTGCAATTAACGTCTTCCGTTGGAAACAATTAGAGTTTGCATACAAAGAAGGGGTTAAATTAGTAACCACCATGCGTGATAAATCAACTGCATTAGTTGATTCTGCTTCAGTAATGGGGGTATTCATGGTAGGTGCTTTAATTGCTACAATGATTAACTTTGATATTTCATGGAAACCAACAATTGGTGATAAAGTGATCGATATTCAAGATTTAATTAATATGATTTTCCCTCGTATCGTGCCAGCAGTCTTCACAGGATTTATCTTCTGGATTTTAGGACGTAAAGGCATGACTTCAACAAAAGCTATCTTGATTATCATCTTACTTGCATTAGGTTGCTCTGCTGCGGGTTACTTTATCTTTGGTATGAAATAATGAAGCAGTTAGTGCTAATTAGTCATGGCAAATTTGCTGAAGAATTGAAAAAATCAACTGAAATGATTATGGGGCCTCAGGATTGTATTCACACTGTTTGTTTTTTACCTGAAGAAGGGCAAGCCGAATTTCGAGCTAAATTTGAAGATGTGGTGAAAAATCTTGAAGACTATGTTGTTTTAGCTGATTTACTTGGGGGAACACCAGCAAATGTCATTTCAAAAATGATTTTAGAAGGACAAGATATCCAATGTTATGCCGGCATGAATATGCCGATGGTGATTGGCTTTTTAAACGGTGTGCTACTTGATCAAGAAGTAGATTTAGTTGGATATGGTAAAGATAATATTCATCATATTAATGAAATCATCTTACAAGATTCAGACGATGAGGATGAATAAAGAAGTTTAAAAGGTCGCAGTTTAGAAAGTTGTGCATTCAAGTCATCCTTTTTCTAAACTGCGACACTTATTTTTAAAGAGTGGAGGATTATTATGTTCCAATTATCAAAGGAAGAATTAGAAAAATTAGGAGCTGAAATTACGACTCGCGAAATTCATCAAGAGCCTGAATTGTGGGAAGAATTATTAGTAAGTTTTACAGCTCAAGAAAAAGAAATAAAAGAATTTATCAGTCAAATCAATGGTCGTGTGCGCGTGATTTTTACTGGTGCGGGGACTTCCCAATATGTGGGTGATACCTTGGTGCCTTATTTAAATCAAAAAGCTGATACAAATCGATTTATTTTCCACAGTTATGCGACAACGGATATTGTGGCTAGCCCTTTAGATTATCTATTTCCTGATGAACCTACACTTTTAGTATCTTTTGCTAGAAGTGGAAATAGTCCTGAAAGTATTGCAGCGGTTAATCTTGCTAATCAATTGGTAAAAGATTGCTATCATTTGGCGATTACTTGTGCGAAAGAAGGACAGCTAGCACAGTTGTGTCAAGAGGATGAGAATAGTTATGTATTTTTGATGCCTGAACGTTCCAATGACGCTGGTTTTGCGATGACGGGAAGCTTCAGTTGTATGTATTTAGCAACTTTACTATTATTTGACCAAACAGCTTTAGAAGAAAAGCAAGACTATGTTCGTCAAGCAGAAGTGATGGCTAGTCAAGTTTATGATAATGAAGCAACTTTACAAGCTATTGTCGATCAACCATTTGAAAGAATTATTTATTTAGGATCTGGTTGTTTAGCTGGCTTAACAAGAGAAGCACAATTAAAAGTATTGGAATTGACTGCAGGTAAAATTGCGACCGTCTTTGATTCTTCCATGGGATTTCGTCATGGACCAAAATCATTTATTAATGAAAAATCACTTGTATTCGGTTTTGTAAACAATCATTCTTATACACGACAATACGATGTGGATGTGTTAAATGAAATTTATCGCGATGGAATTGCTAAACAAGTAACTGCGTTGACACAAGAAAATGACTTAAATTATGAAGGTCAATCATTTGTCTTTGATTCAAAAGTAATCTTACCAAGTGGCTATTTAGTATTACCATATATTGTTTTTGCACAAACGATTGCCTTACTCGCTTCTGTCAAGATTGGCAATTTACCAGATACACCTTCACCAACAGGTACCGTCAATCGGGTTGTAAAAGGTGTAACTATTCATGAATATCAAGTCTAAGTGTAGTAGTTTTGAAAAGGGGAATGACGAGAATATGACTTTAACAGCAGGAAAAACACAAGCAATGAAAAATTTAATGAGTGAAGAAGGAGTTATTGCTGCTTTAGCTATTGACCAAAGAGGAGCTTTGAAGAAAATGATGAGAGCTTTAGATTTTGAACCTAAAGCAGGAGATATTGAACGCTTTAAAGAGTTAGTTAGTGAAGAACTAACGCCTTATGCATCTTCTATTTTGCTCGATCCAGAATATGGTTTACCAGCAAGTAAAGTACGTGCTGAAAATAGCGGTTTACTTATTGCTTATGAAAAAACCGGGTATGATGCAACGGTGCCTGGACGTTTGCCAGATTTATTATCTGTCTGGTCAGCTAAACGTATCAAAGAACAAGGAGCTGATGCCGTTAAATTCTTGCTTTACTATGATGTAGATGAAGATAAAGAAATTAATGAACAAAAACATGCCTTTGTGGAGAGAATTGGTAGCGAATGTGCCGCAGAAGAAATGCCATTTTACTTAGAATTGCTTTCATATGATGCGAACAATGCGGACAACGGCTCTAAAGAATTTGCTAAAGTGAAACCACATAAGGTAATTGAAATGATGAAAGAATTTTCAAAACCACGTTATCAAGTGGATGTATTGAAAGTGGAAGTTCCAGTCAATATGAAATATGTCGAGGGCTTTGCAAAAGGTGAAGTCGTTTATACTAAAGAAGAAGCTGCGAAGTACTTTAAAGAACAAAGTGAAGCAACCAACTTACCATTTATCTTCTTAAGTGCCGGTGTGTCAGCTAGTTTATTCCAAGATACTTTACGTTTTGCTCATGATGCAGGTTCGACCTTTAATGGTGTGTTATGCGGACGTGCGACTTGGGCAGATGGTGTTAAACCTTTTGTTACAGGAGACGAGGCACAAGTAAGAGACTGGTTACAAACACAAGGACGCAAAAATATTGAAGAATTAAATGAAGTATTAAAGGTAACTGCGACACCGGTGAAATTGTAATTTATTAGGATTGAAAGCTAGTTCTCGTTTACATTCTATTTTTCGAGTTTGTAAAGGAAAATTAGCTTTTTTGCTATATATAGTCTTATACTTTTTTCGTGCAATCTGTTATACTACTGTTGAATAGAGGAGAAAGGAGCAAATGAGATGGTGGCGATGTTTAATAGTAAGCAGCCATTATATGATCAATTGGTTGATTTATTAAAAGAAAAGATTGAAACGGAATTAGAACCAAATACAAAATTAGAATCTGAACGTGAACTATCCAATCGATATGGATTAAGTCGCACCACAGTACGTTTAGCATTGCAGGAATTAGAGAAAATGGGCTATATCTACAGACGGCATGGTAAGGGAACTTATGTATCTGATTTATCTAAGTCTGCTAAAAATATTACGAGTGCTTATAGTTTCACAGAACAGACCAAAGCATTAGGTAAGACGCCTAAAACGGTCATTTTAGAATTTGAAACGAGAGAAGCCAATAAATATTTTGCTAACAAATTGCAAGTTTCAATAGGTGAGCCTTTATATAAGATGAAACGATTGCGCTTGGCTGATGATGAGCCGATGATGTTGGAAAGAACCTATCTGCCTGTCAAAAAATTTTGGCACCTAACCCAAGCTTTGTTGGAAAGTAAGCCGTTATATGACTTGTTTTCACAGGATTATCAGCAGGTGGTTCATATCGCGGATGAAGAATTTTATGCTAGCATTGTGCGAAATAAAGATATGGCTTATCTCGACATAGAAGAAGGTTCTGCAGTATTGAATTTAGTGCGTACGACTTATAATATTGATAATGAAGTCATCGAATATACATTAAGTGTTGCCAGAGCCGATCAATTTCACTATCAGATTAGACATATTAGAAATTAATGCAAAATGTATCTTGGTGTTAAGCCAAGATATCTTTTTTAAGCAAATATAATAAAGGAAATGAGGAAAAATTGTGATTAAAATTCATTTGAAAAATAGCAAAGATGAGGTTGTTGAATACTACTACAAAGGGGAACGGTTGGTGCGCTTAACGGCTGCTTCTGAGAATATGGCGGTTTTAGCTTGGAAGGAGCATGCTTTTCAAGAAGGAGATTATTTTGAAGTTGAGCTAGAAAATGAAGGAAACTATTTTGTGGTTAAGATGGATGAAACTTTACCCCCTACTTTTATGTATATTCCATCAAGTACTTGGCGTTTTCCAATACTCTTTACTGAAGAAAAACGTTTAGCTTCACCGGAATACTTGTTTATGGCTAAAAATCACAGTGTATATGTACGTAAAGCTTATGATTTTGAAATAAGTCAGTATAAAAATCTTGCCTATAATCCACACGACCAAGAACAAGCGTCTGGTGCTTATCCACATGCTAGTGCAAATGTTGAAACGCGTGGGGAATCTGTCTTTTTTGCAAAAAATACAATTGATGGTGGTTATGCGAGTCTGGGCCATGGCAAATATCCATTCCAATCATGGGGGATTAACCAACAAGCTGATGCCGCATTAACGATTGACTTTGGCCGAAAAGTGAAGATTAATCGCTGCCATTTAGTGTTACGTGCTGATTTTCCACATGATTCTTATTGGACGCAAGCGACTTTGGTTTTCGATGATGGCTCCGAAAGTTTGTCGTTGGTGAAATCATCTGAGGTTCAAGCGTTTAATTTAACTGAACATGTGACACAAAAAGTGGTGTTAAAAGATTTGATCAAGCACGAAGATGACTCACCATTTCCAGCGTTAATTCAGTTAGAGTGTTTTGGCTGGGAAGGTTAAAGTTACTTAATATTACTTGCAAAACATTGTGAGAACCGATATCATTAACTTTGCAATTGGTCTTAAAGGTGTTTTGCAAGTTTTTTTGCCTATTAAGACGATTTGAAGTAGGGTAATACAGAATCATTAGTAGAAAGAAAGGAAAATGTTTGATGTCAGAACCAGCGATTAAATATCGTTTGATTAAAAAAGAAAAACATACAGGGGCTCGTTTAGGTGAATTAATTACGCCTCATGGCACTTTCCCAACCCCGATGTTTATGCCAGTGGGAACTTTAGCTACAGTTAAAACCATGTCGCCAGAAGAGTTGAAAGAAATGGGTGCCGGTGTCATTTTGAGTAATACGTATCATCTTTGGTTACGTCCCGGAGAAGATTTAGTCGAAAAAGCCGGTGGATTGCATAAGTTTATGAATTGGGACCAACCAATTTTAACGGATTCAGGCGGTTTCCAAGTTTTCTCATTAGCTGATATGCGTAATATTGAAGAAGAAGGCGTCCATTTTAAAAATCATTTAAATGGTTCACCGCTTTTCTTATCCCCCGAAAAAGCCATCAATATTCAAAATAAATTAGGCTCAGATATCATGATGAGTTTTGATGAGTGTCCGCCGTTTAATGAAAGCTATGATTATGTGAAAAAATCCATCGAACGTACTTCGAGATGGGCAGAACGTGGCTTAAAAGCGCATGAGAATCCGGATCGTCAAGGCTTATTTGGAATTATTCAAGGTGCCGGTTTTGAAGATTTACGACGTCAAAGTGCCCGTGATTTGGTCAGTCTTGATTTTCCAGGATATTCCATTGGCGGATTGTCTGTTGGTGAAAGTAAAGAAGAAATGAATCGCGTCTTAGAATTTACCACACCGTTAGTACCTGAAAATAAACCGCGCTATCTCATGGGAGTTGGTGCACCAGATTCATTGATTGATGGCGTAATTCGTGGGGTAGATATGTTTGATTGTGTTTTACCAACTAGAATTGCCCGTAATGGAACTTGCATGACTTCTAAGGGACGCTTGGTGGTAAAAAATGCGCAATATGCCGAAGATTTCCGTCCAATTGATGAAAAATGCGATTGCTATACTTGTCGTAACTATACCCGTGCTTATGTCCGTCACTTGATTAAATGTGATGAAACGTTTGGGTTACGCTTAACTTCTTATCATAATCTATACTTCTTATTGAACTTAATGAAGCAAGTTCGAGAAGCGATTATGAATGATAACTTATTGGAATTCAGAGAGTATTTCTTTGAAGAATATGGCTTTAATAAAGCTAATGCAAAAAATTTCTAGATATGATAGAATAAGTCTGTATCATTGAAAAGAAAGGAAATGTCAGAATTTGAATTTAATATCAATTTTACCTATGTTGATTCTTTTTGGTGGGATGATGTTCTTCATGTCTCGTTCACAAAAGAAACAACAACAACAAAGAGAAGAATTACTAAATAATATGAAACCAGGTAGCAAAGTAGTAACTATCGGTGGTCTTCATGGGGTGATTGCTGCGATTAATGAATCAGCAAATACTGTGGACATCGATTGCGAAGGGGTCATCTTAGAATTTGATCGTAATGCGATTCGTACAGTGACTGCACCAGCTACTGTTCAAACTGAAGAAAAAACTACTGAAACGGTAGAAGAAACAGAATAATTTGCTTAATAGAGCTGTAGAAAAGGCTGAAAGATTCGAGGACGGGTTTTTCAGCCTTTTCTTGTGTGCAATTAACTATGAATTCTTTTTTTTGAAAATTACCTGAAAATGTGAAAAGTTTTTCAATTTTAAAAAAGTTGTTAAAATACAGATATAAAAAGTAAAATAAAAGTGATAACATTTCTCAATTAGGTATAATGATATTTTATTTTCTATAAATATATTTATATATAGAGGTTTTTAGCGATAAATATATATGGAGTTTGATATATTTATAAAAATCGTGAAAAAAATCACAGAAATCTATTTACAAATCTTTTTTACTGTTGTATATTAAACGTGTGAAATGGTTAACAAAAAAATATGCGAAAGCGCAGGAGGAACCATATGGCTAAGAAAAATGAAACAGTAGTAGAAGAAGTAAAAACAAATGATGTACAAGCAGTCATTGATGAACTAGCTGC
>DWVH01000069.1 GCA_019120335.1 Candidatus Enterococcus stercoripullorum | reverse complement strand
CAATGCAAAAAGACTTGTATAGATTTTTCTCTATACAAGTCTTCAAAAGTTATTTATATTAAATTCATTATGCATTGTTGATGAATATTCATACTCTCTTATTCATCTACCGTGAAAAATATTACGCTTAGGATCATGTTTCCAATCTGTAAGTAAAGCTAAGTCAGCCTCTGAAATATAACCTTCTTCAAGAGCAGTTTGAACAAGCGTTGTATAATTGGTCAAGGTAACAAGTGGTAATTGGGCTGTATTAAAATTAGTCGCTCCTTTTGGTAATTCATAGGTAAAGATAGCTGCTACCCCTAAGACATCAGCCCCTTCTCGTTTGGCTGCCTGACATGCTTCTAGTACACTTCCACCTGTAGAAATTAAATCTTCAATTACAACCATTTTTTGACCAGGAGTAATTTGACCTTCAATTTGATTGCCTTTTCCATGATCTTTCGCTTTACTGCGGATATACACCATTGGTAAATCTAAAATTTCTGCTACCCAGGCAGCATGCGGGATCCCAGCAGTGGCAGTGCCAGCAATTACTTCTACTTCAGGAAATTGCTTTTTGATTTTTTCAGCTAATCCCTTGGCAATTAAACGACGAACCTTAGGAAAACTCATCGTTAAACGGTTATCACAATAAATTGGACTCTTAATCCCACTCGCCCAAGTAAAGGGGTCATTTGGGCTTAAAAATACCGCCTTAATCGCTAATAAATTTTGCGCTACTTGTTGTTCAATTGATAGACTCATTCTTCACCATTCCATTCTTTTTTTATTGCTTGGTAAGCTTCATAAGGATTATCAGCTTGGGTAATCGGTCTTCCCACCACGATAAAATTAGCACCATACGCTTTGGCTAAGGCTGGGGTTACGACGCGTTTTTGATCACCAACTTGACTGCCACTTGGACGAATACCAGGTGTTAAGCAGACAAAGTCGTCACTCGTTGCTTGGTGGATGGCACTAGCTTCTAAAGCCGAGCAAACCACTCCTGCTAAACCAGCTTGTTGGCTACATTTGGCGTAATTGATAACACTTGCCAATAAATCACCAGGAATTTTTTGTTCTTGGTTCATCTGTTCTTGGCTAGTAGAAGTGAGCTGAGTAACTGCAATTAACATCGGTACCTCTCCATTGCTTCCTTCCGTTAGTCCTTTTAGTGCCGCTTGCATCATTTGAATGCCACCTGCGGCATGAACATTGGTTAATTTTACGCCAAGTTTAGCAATTCCTTTCATGGCTTTCTCGACCGTGTTAGGAATATCATGTAATTTTAAATCTAAAAAGATATCATGACCTTGTTCTTTTAAAAATTGGACAATCGCTGGGCCTTCTTGATAAAATAATTCCATCCCAATTTTCACAAATAGTGATTCGTCTGCAGGGAATTTCGCTAAAAATTGTTTGATTTGCGCTTTAGAAGCAAAATCCAAGGCAATGATAGGTCTATTTTCGTGCATTTTTCTTTTCCTCTCTCACTTCTTGAATTAATTGGGATAGACTTTCAATTCCTAGTTCATCCATCCGCTTTGGTAAGGCCTCAATTAATTTTGGACAAATGTAAGGGTCCGTGAAATTCGCTGTACCTACCGCAACGGCACTCGCTCCAGCAAGATACATTTCAATGACATCATCAACATGCATCACGCCCCCCATCCCAATAATAGGTAAATCAGAAACGCTCGCTACTTGATGGATTAAGCGAATGGCGACTGGTTTAATTGCCGGACCTGATAAGCCACCTGTTTGGTTTGCTAAAATTGGTTTTCGGGTATTTAAATCTATGCGCATCCCTAATAAAGTATTAATCATTGAGAAGCCATCAGCGCCAGCACTTTCAACCGCTTGAGCAATTGGGATTATATCCGTAACATTTGGTGAAAGTTTGACATAAATTGGTACACTACTGACCTTTTTAACCGCGGTGACTAAATCAAATATCACTTCAGGATTAGTACCAAAGGCAATTCCGCCATGTTTGACATTTGGACAAGAAACATTTAACTCGATAGCATGTACATTTTTGGCATCCCCGATTTTACCACAAACCTCGATGTAATCTTCTTTTGTAGAACCAGCAACATTGGCAATAATTGGTAATCGTGGAAATTCTTTTGCTAAATGAGGCAAGATTTCATTCATGACAACTTCTAACCCCGGATTTTGTAAGCCTATCGCATTTAACATGCCACTGGGTGTTTCTGCCACACGCGGCGTAGGATTACCAAAGCGAGCAAGAGGCGTAGTCGCTTTAATCATGACTGCCCCGAGCTGTTCAATATCATAATATTTTGCATATTCTTTCCCAAATCCGAAGCAACCAGAAGCGGGCATAATTGGATTTTTCAGGTCTAATCCAGGTAGTTTGACTTGTAATCGATTCATTAGTAAATCACCGTCCCAGCTTGAAAAATTGGTCCCTCATCACAAACTTTCACACTTGCTTGTTTGGTTGGATCATCTTTTTTATGACAGACACAGGCATAACATGCACCCATTCCGCAGGCCATTCTTGATTCCAAAGAGAGTTGAACATCGGCTACTTTTTGATAAAATAAGCTTTCTACTTTTTTTAACATCCCATTGTTGCCACAAGTGAAAACTGCTTGTGGCATTTCTGTATTTTTTGATAAATAATCATCTAAAAGCTGGCCGACATTTCCCTTAAAACCAAGCGAACCATCATCTGTAGCAATCAAGGTGCGACCAAGTGCTTGAAATTCATTAATATAATAGCTCACTTCACTATTGGCATAACCTAAGAAATGCACGGGACGTACTCCTTTTTCGATTAATCGCTTGGACAGTTCATATAATGGTGGAATGCCAATCCCACCGCCAATAATATAGACTTCATCGCCTGAATGAACACCCTCAAGACTAAATCCATTACCTAAAGGCCCCATACAATCTAATTGATCGCCTGCTTGTAATTGAGAGAAAACTTGTGTCCCTTGTCCTTGCACACGATAGATTAAAGTCACTGTTTGTTTTTCTTGATTGATTTGATTAATACTAATTGGTCGACGTAATAACAAATCTGCTTGTGGGACACGTAAATGTAAAAATTGTCCTGGATGATGCATTTGCTTGACCAATTGTCCTGTTAAGACTAATTCAAAAATTTTAGGTGCAAGTTGGTGATTTGAGACTACTGTCATTAATTCTTGTTTCATGCCACTACCTTTCCTTTCCTGCCATCATTTTAAAAGATAAGCAAGAATGACCTTGCCTATCTTTAACGTTAAATTGCTTGCGTAGTAAATGCTTGAGATTCCATCACTTTTAAGATTGCATCAGCTGTATCTAATGAAGTGAAAAGCGGCACACCATGTTCAACAGATTCACGGCGGATATGGAAGCCATCTTCAGCATTATTTTGACGATTTTTATCCATCGTGTTAATCACCATTTGTAAGCTACCATCACGAATATAGTCAATCACATGTTTTTCAGAAGCTTGATGAATCTTGGCCACTGTCTTACATTTGATCCCATTTTGCTCAAAGTATTTCGCTGTCCCTGAAGTGGCTAAAATACTAAAGCCAATCTCGACAAAACGTTTGGCTAAGGAAAGTGCTTCTTCTTTACTATCATCTGCAATGGTAAATAAAACAGTACCAAAACTTGGAATATGCAAACCACTCGCCTCAAAAGCTTTATATAATGCTTTTTCTAGATTTTTGTCTGAACCCATGACTTCACCTGTTGACTTCATTTCGGGTCCTAAATACGTATCTACTTTTAATAATTTAGTAAATGAGAAGACCGGTGCTTTAATATGAACTTTTTCACTAGTTGGATATAACCCGTTTGGATAGCCCATTTCTGCCAAATCTTCCCCTAGAATCGCTCTAGTTGCTACTTGCGCCATCGGAATACCAGTTACTTTGCTTAAGAATGGTACAGTACGACTTGCTCGCGGATTGACTTCAATGACATAAACTTGGTCATCGTGAATCACAAATTGAATATTCATCATACCCACACAATTTAAACCAATGGCTAATCGTTTGGTATACGCTTCAATCGTTTGAATTTGTTCTGATGATAAAGTTTGTGGTGGATAAACAGCCATCGAATCCCCTGAATGGACACCGGCACGTTCAATGTGTTCCATTATCCCTGGAATCAAGACATTTTTACCATCACTGATTGCATCGACTTCGCATTCTTTACCAACCAAATAACGGTCCACTAAAACGGGATGTTCTGGAGAAGCTTTAACCGCATTTTCCATATAGTCTTCTAAGTCGGCTTGATTTTGGACAATTTCCATCGCACGACCTCCCAAGACATAACTTGGACGGACTAGTACCGGATATCCAATACGTTTTGCAATTTCTACGGCCTCAGCTTTATTCGTCGCGGTATCACCAGGTGGCTGTGGAATATTTAAATCTTTTAAGGCTTGTTCAAATAAATCACGATTTTCCGCACGATCAAGGTCTTCAATTTGCGTACCTAAAATATTAACGCCATTTTTTACTAATTGTTCGGCTAAATTAATCGCTGTTTGGCCACCAAATTGTACAATAACGCCGATTGGTTGTTCTAATTCAACAACATTTAAAACATCTTCAATCGTCAATGGTTCAAAGTATAGTTTGTCAGAAATTGAAAAGTCAGTAGAAACTGTTTCAGGATTACTATTCATAATAACTGCTTCATAACCAGCTTTTTGAATGGCCTTAACCGAATGAACCGTCGCATAGTCAAACTCTACCCCTTGACCAATACGGATAGGACCTGAGCCTAACACTAATACTGTGTCTTTAGGCGAGCGAATCGATTCATTTTCAAATTCGTAAGTACTATAGAAATAAGGCGTACTTGATTCAAATTCAGCAGCACAAGTATCAACCATTTTATAAACAGGTTTGATTTGATTGGCTAATCGAAATTGGCGGACCTCTTCAATCGTCATTTGCCAAAGCTCGGCAATCTTTTTATCTGCAAAACCATTTTGTTTGGCTAAACGTAAAGTATCGACATCTTTTACTGTTTCTTTCAACTGTTGTTCAATTTCGATAATATGCAATAATTTGTCAAGGAAGAATAAGTCAATTTTTGTCATTTGATGTAATTCTTCTAAAGTAAATCCGCGACGTAAAGCCTCCGCTAAGTAAAATAGACGATCATCCTGAGCCTTAACAATACGATTCATTAAATGTGCGTCATCGACTTGACCCAATTCAGGAATTTCAACATGGATACAACCAATTTCTAGTGAACGCACAGCTTTTAACAGTGATTCTTCAATATTACGACCAATTGCCATGACTTCCCCAGTTGCTTTCATTTGCGTACCAAGCAGGCGTTCACCAGTTTCAAATTTATCAAATGGCCAACGTGGAATCTTAGCGACCACATAGTCTAAAGCTGGTTCAAATTCAGCATAAGTAGTACCAGTGACAGGATTTTTCACTTCATCTAAGGTTAAACCTACTGCAATTTTCGCTGCTAATTTCGCGATTGGATAACCCGTCGCTTTACTTGCTAAGGCTGAAGAACGCGAAACCCGAGGATTCACCTCAATGACATAATAGTTAAAGCTATTTGGATCTAAGGCTAATTGAACGTTACAGCCACCTTCAATTTTTAAGGCGCGGATGATTGAAAGAGAAGCATCCCGTAACATTTGGTATTCAATATCGGATAAAGTTTGACTTGGTGCAAAAACAATCGAATCACCAGTATGAATACCAACTGGATCAAAGTTTTCCATATTACAAACCACAATGGCATTATCCGCACTATCACGCATCACTTCATATTCAATTTCTTTAAAACCGGCAATACTACGTTCAATTAAACATTGCGTAACCGGAGAAAGCGTTAGGCCATTTTCGGCAATTTGACGAAGTTCTTCTTCATTATTACACATTCCGCCACCAGTTCCACCTAAAGTAAAGGCTGGTCTAACAATGACTGGATAGCCGATTTCATTGGCGAAATCAACCGCATCCTCTACAGTATTGATGATAGTAGATTCAGGAATCGGTTGGTTTAAATCTTCCATTAATTGTTTAAACAAATCACGGTCTTCTGCTTGGTCAATGGCTGAAAGCTTAGTCCCTAATAATTCAATTCCTAATTCTTCCAAAATTCCTGATTTTGATAATTCCATCGCCATGTTTAATCCAGTTTGTCCACCTAGTGTTGGTAATATGGCATCTGGTTGTTCTTTTCGTAAAATTCGCGCTAAAAACTCATAAGTAATCGGCTCAATGTACACTTTATCAGCAACTTCGCGATCGGTCATAATGGTTGCTGGATTAGAGTTAACTAATACGACTTCATAGCCTTCTTCTCTCAATGCTAAACAAGCTTGTGTGCCGGCATAGTCAAACTCAGCGGCTTGTCCAATAATGATTGGCCCTGAACCAATGACTAAAATTTTTGAAATATCTGTACGTTTAGGCATTTTTCTGTTTCTCCTTCCATGCTTCCATCATTTCGATAAATTCATCAAATAAATATAAGGCATCATGTGGACCAGGGGCTGCATCTGGGTGAAATTGCACACTAAAAGCTGGATAGTGGCGATGACGAACACCTTCAATCGTCCCATCATTAATTTCTACATGGGTTACAATTAGTTTTTCAAGATCAATCGTATTCGCATCTACTGCATAGCCATGATTTTGTGACGTGAAGTCGACACGGCCAGTTGCGATTTCTCTCACCGGATGATTTAAACCGCGGTGCCCGAATTTCATTTTAAAAGTATTCGCACCATTTGCTAATGAAAATAGTTGATGACCTAAACAAATACCAAAAATCGGCACTTTACCTTGAATTCCTTGAATCATCTCAATTGCTTCAGGAACACTCTTAGGATCGCCTGGCCCATTTGTTAGCATGACGCCATCTGGAGATAATTCTAATATTTCTTTAGCAGTCGTATTATAAGGTAAAACCGTTAAATTACATTGACGTTTTGAGAACTCTCGCATGATACTATGTTTCAAGCCAAAATCTATCACTACTACATTTAATCCAGTACCAGGACTTGGATATGGCTTAGCAGTAGAGACTTGAGCGACTTGATTCGTTGGAAGAACAGCTGCTTTTAATTGGTCATAAGCATGATTGAAATCATCAGCTGCATCGACAATACTTGCTTTCATCGTTCCATGTTGACGAATTTTACGCGTTAAAGCACGAGTATCAATCCCTGAAATGCCTGGAATTCCTTTACGCTTTAAGAATTCATCTAAAGTCATTTGATTGCGCCAATTGCTGCCACGTCTAGCATGTTCTTTCACTACAACCCCTTTACAAGTAGGTGCAATTGATTCATAGTCATCACGATTAACCCCGTAATTTCCCACCATTGGATAGGTGAAAGTAATGATTTGACCATTAAAACTTTGATCAGTGATGGTTTCTTGATATCCAGTCATACTGGTAGTAAAAACTAACTCACCAACTACACTATTTGTCGCGCCAAAGCCTTCACCAACAAAATGCGTCCCATCTTCTAATATTAACCAACGTTTCATTAGTTGTTTGCCTCCTTTTGATAGACAATTTGACCATCCACCATAGTTAGATAGGTATCACCAAATAATTTCCAACCTGTAAACGGCGTATTATCCGCTTTTGATTTAAAATTGGCTGCATCAACCACATATTCATGATCAATATCAAACACTGCAATGTCCGCTTGACTACCAACAGTTAATTGGCCTGCTTGTAAATCAAATATTTCTGCTGGTTTGGTGGCCATCCAATTTATGACTTGTTCTAAAGTGAAAATACCTGTCTTAACAAATTTTGTATAGATTAACTGGAAGGCATATTCCGAACCAACGATACCAAATGGTGCTTTTAAGAAAGATTGACATTTTTCATCATGGCCATGAGGCGCGTGGTCGGTTGAAATACAATCAATCGTGCCATCTAATAGTCCTTCAATGAGTGCTTGTTGATCCTCACTCGCTCTTAATGGTGGATTCATCTTCCAAAAGCCATGATCTTCAGGAATATCCATATCATTTAACAGTAGATGGTGCGGACAAACTTCACAAGTCACATGAACCCCAGCTTTTTTGGCCTCACGAATAATTCGCACACTTTCTTTCGTTGAGACGTGACAAACATGATAGTGAACCCCAGTTTCTTCTGCTAAAATTAAATCACGGGCAATTTGAGAACTTTCTGTCGCACTTAAAATTCCTGGTAAACCCAATTCTTCCGCACGTTTGCCAGCATGCATCACGCCACCAAATAAAAGTGATTCGTCTTCTGTGTGAGCCACGATGGCCATATTATTTTTAGCAGCTTCTTTCATCGCCAAATACATGGTTCCAGCTGTTTGAACACCAACACCATCATTCGTAAAAGCAAAGGCACCCGCAGCTTTAAGTCCCACTTGATCCGTTAACACTTCACTTCTTAATTTTTCAGTAATAGAAGCATATTGATACACTTTCACACAAGCATCACGATCAATTATTTCCTGAACTTTTTGAAAATTCTCTACACTATCTGGAACTGGATTAAGATTTGGCATCGCACATACACTTGTAAAACCACCTCTTGCCGCTGCTTGACTTCCTGTTAAAATCGTTTCTTTATACGTAAAACCAGGCTCTCTAAAATGAACATGTACATCAACCAATCCTGGCATGACTAATTTTCCGTTTAAATCAACCACCTGATCAAAGTCTTTTTCTTCAAAATCTAATCCGATAGCGAAAACTTTTTGATCCTCAATCCAAATATCTACTTGATGACAGATATTCTCTTTTATAACCATTCGTCCGTTTTTTAATAAAGTTTTCATATACTTACTCCTTATGCCTTTCCGTTTAATATTGCTTCTAAAACTGCCATGCGAATATACACGCCATTAGTCATCTGTTGCACAATTCTTGATTGTAGCCCTTCTACCAAACTGTCTGCCAATTCTACATCGCGATTCACTGGTGCTGGATGCATAATAATCGCATGAGGTAACATTTTCTTCGCACGTTCAACTGTCAATCCATAAATTTTGTGATATTGCTCTTTAGAAAATTGCTGATTTCCCACGTGACGCTCATGTTGTACACGCAGCATCATCATCACATCAACTTTATCAATTAACTCATCAATTGCAAGATACTTTCCATATACTTCAAAGGATTCATCATACCATTCAAGCGGACCAGAGAAATAAACTTGTGCCCCTAATCGTTTCAGCATTTGCATATTTGATTTTGCGACACGTGAATGGGTCAAATCACCGACTATTGCTACTTTCAAACCTTCGAAGTAGCCGAATTCTTGATAAATCGTCATTAAATCTAATAGGCATTGTGTAGGATGTTGTCCACTACCATCCCCACCATTAATCACACTACATTGGATAGTCTTACTTTCTACCAATTCATTATAATAATGCTCAACACTATGACGAATAACCACAGCATCAACACCGATAGCCGACATTGTCAAAACGGTATCATATAACGTTTCACCTTTTTGTACTGATGAAGTAGAAGCATCAAATTCGATCACTTCTAATCCTAATTTTTTCTCGGCCACTTCAAAACTTTTATGTGTTCGCGTGCTGTTTTCAAAAAATAGGTTGGCCACAAAATATTTTTCTTTAGGTAATACACACTTGGCACCCGCTTTAAATTCACTCGCACGTTTAATTAATCCTAGAACTTCTGCTTCACTTAAACTTTCAATTGTTAATAAGTGCTTTAAACTGATTGCTTGTGATTGAATGATCATTTGCCTGCTCCTTCATCAATTATTTATTGATTAATATTCTATCTTGCTTGTCAATTTCTTCCATTTCAACAATAATTTCTTCATCTGATGAAGTTGGAATATTTTTTCCGACATAATCTGCACGAATTGGCAATTCACGATGTCCTCTATCTACCAGCACAGCTAAACCAATTCGATTTGGCCGACCATAATCCATTACCGCATCCAAAGCAGCACGAATGGTACGTCCGGTATATAAAACATCATCTACTAAAATGACTTCTTTACCTTCAAGCGATACCGGCATCACTGATTCTTGCTTTTCAGATGAATGCTTTTTTTGATCATCACGATAGGAAGTAATGTCTAATTCACCAACCGGCACTTCAATTTCTTCAATCTGTTTTAAACGTTGGGCAATGCGTTGGGCGATATAAACACCTCTTGTTTTAATTCCAACTAATACCAAATCTTCCAATCCTCGATTACGTTCAATCATCTCATAGGTCATTCGCGTAATTGCTCGCTTCATAGTAACTGAATCAATGACTTCTTTTGCTGACATAAATATCCCTCCAAAATGTCTCATCCTTTATTTTTGCCTTCCGTTTACAACAAAAAAACTCCCACCTGCGCGAGGTCGGAGTGAAGTTCACAAAATTATCTATAACAAAGGCGCCAATATTCAAAATGGATAGAATATTAGCTAGATATTTATTTTGATAGCTTCCTTCTTAGCCTCACGGGACTAAACTTAAAGGACTAATATTTCTTATTACAATCAATATACGCGCAATTACGATTAAAAGCAATCTATTTTCGTGAAAATTTACATATATTTGCAAGTAAAACAGTTTATCTTAAAAAAATATTTCAAAATTACTAATAAAATAAAAAAGCACCCAAATATCGAGTGCCCTTGATTTATATATTTTCTTTTCGTAGTTTTTCTAAAGTAGTCGAAAAAACTTCTGGAAGTGTACAAGTAAATGCTAGCCACTCGCCTGTTGTTGGGTGTTCAAAGCCTAAATCACGCGCATGTAAAAACTGGCCTTTCCCTTTCAGTGTTTTTTTAGGTCCATAAACCGGATCACCTGCTAATGGATAGCCAATATATTGCATATGAACCCTGATTTGATGGGTTCTTCCAGTTTCTAATTTACATTCAATTAAAGTAAACTGATTAAAGCGTTCCAAAACAGTAAAATGCGTCACTGCATCCTTACCATCTTCCACCACTGCTTGTTTTTTGCGGTCTTGCTTACTTCTTCCAATCGGTGCATTAATCGTCCCCTTCTCATGAGGAATGACACCATGCACCAGAGCCACATATTTACGTAAAGAAGTTTTGTCTTTTAATTGTTTGGCCAAGCTTTCATGGGCCACATCATTTTTAGCAATCATTAATAAACCCGAGGTATCTTTATCAATTCGATGAACGATTCCTGGACGAATCACACCATTAATAGAAGATAAATCTTTTAAATGATAGAGTAAAGCATTCACCAATGTATGATTAGGATGTCCGGCAGAAGGATGAACCACCATTCCTTGAGGTTTATTCACAACAGCCACATCTTTATCTTCATAGACAATCTCTAAGGGAATATCTTCAGGTAATATTTCTAATTCTTGCACTTCAGGTATTTGAATTTCAAAAGTTTCTGTATCCTTTACCTTATAATTAGCTTTTACAACTTGTTGCGCAGTGCTTGAAAATACTAAACCTTCCTTCAGCAAAGATTGAATTTGTGTTCTTGAATAATCAGCCAATTGCTCCGTTAATAGCTTATCTAAGCGACCTTTTTGATTAGTAATTGTTACAGTTAATTTTTCACTCATTGATGTTTGAATCGCTCCTCAAAAATAATATAAATAAACATAATTGTTACGCCAACAGTTAACTCAATATCCGCGATATTAAATATTGGAAAATTGATAAAGTCAAGTTTAAACATATCAACGACATAGCCTAAACGCATGCGATCAAAATAATTTCCAAATGTACCGCCTAAAATCATACTTAAGCTTAATGAAAATAGCCAACCATTTGTTTTGCCATATTTAGCAAGTAGATAACTAACGGCAACAATGGCTAACAATGTAATAACAGTGAAAAACCACATCTGACCTTCCAACATGCTCCAAGCAGCACCTGTATTGCGAATATGAAAAAACGATAAAATACCAGGAATGACATTTACCTCGTCACCCAATGGAATTTGTTTGACCACCGCCAATTTGACTAGTTGATCCAAGATGGCAAACAATATCGCCAATAAATAATAAATATACACTAATTTTCACTCTCTTCTAACTTAATTAAATCTCTAGGACGAATCACACCCGTAATTGGTAATTCTTCCTTTCCTTTTGCACTTACAAAAATCACTTCTAATTGTGGATACTGATGAAAAATTTTTAACACATCAGCTACCAAAGTTTGTTCACCCACAAATTGATAATTGGCTTTTTTTCCTTCAATTGTTAGGATATCTTTCGCTTTTAATTGCTCGATAGGCGTATCATTGGCTTCAGTGAGATACTGACTAAACCAATAGCCCAACATTCTTAATGTAATCACTCCAACGAATCTCCCTTGATTGTGTAACGGAAATTGCGAATATTTTTTATGGCTTGCAATTTTTAATAGTTCTAACAAAGGCGTCCCTTGTTCAAAAGACACAACCTTCTTACAAAAGACATCGCACACTTTTTTGGGATGATAGAGCTGTTTTTCAATAGTCAAAATCCGATCGACAATCCACTGATTCGGCTGGGCAATAATAAAATCCGGGGCGATGGTTTCATGTACAATCGCATTTCTTAACTGCGCAATCTGTATTAAATCATCCTCATATTTAGCAATCGTGGCATCACCATTTGCACGAGCCTTACGCACCAAATTGGTAAAACCGATTGACTTATCAAGTTTGAAACTATTTTGTAAATATTTTTCTATCCGATTAAAACTTGACAAAAATATTTCAGCCGCTTCCAAATCATTCACCCCCATCTATGTCAACAAACTATATCATATCAAATATTGGCTTGGAAATAAATAGAAAGAGTGATTCAGTTATTACACCAAATCACTCTAGTAATTAAAATAAACCTATTGCATTGCCTTTTTCATCAACATCCATGTTTAAAGCTGCTGGTTTCTTAGGTAATCCCGGCATCGTCATCACATCGCCTGTTAAAGCCACAATAAAACCAGCGCCTAATTTAGGTACAAATTCGCGAATATGAATTTCAAAGTCTTGCGGTGCACCCAATTTACTCGGATCATCTGAAAATGAATATTGGGTTTTTGCCATACAAACTGGCAATTTATCCCATCCTTCTTTTTTGAATGTAGCTAATTGATTTAAAGCTTTTTTCGAGAACGTTACTTGTTTTCCATGATAAATCTTTTGAACAATCGCTAAACATTTTTCTTCAATTGATTGCTCATCTTGATAAAGTCTTTGATAGTTCGATGGCTGCATATCGATTGTATCAACAAGGACTTGCGCTAATGCACGGCCACCTTTACCACCATCGGCCCAAACGCTAGCTCTTGCAATCTTAACATCCATTTCTTGACAAAGTTTTTCTAAAGTTTCAAATTCTTTTTGGGTATCCGTCACAAATTCATTGATGGCAACGACAACTGGAATTTGATATTGTTGCATGTTTTGAATATGTTGTTTTAAATTAGCAAAACCTTTGATTACTGCGTCAACATTTTCTTCAGTTAAAGCAGTTTTATCAAGACCGCCGTGCATCTTTAAAGCTCGAATTGTTGCGACAACTACAATAGCATCTGGTGCTTTGGATAAGTGGGGAACTTTGATATCTAAGAATTTTTCTGCTCCTAAATCAGCACCAAACCCTGCTTCAGTTATGACATAATCGGTTAATTTCAAAGCTGTTTGAGTAGCTAAAACACTATTACAGCCATGTGCAATATTCGCAAACGGTCCACCATGAACAAACGCTGGTGTGCCTTCAATCGTTTGCACTAAATTCGGTTTTAAGGCATCTTTTAATAATAAGGTTAAGGCGCCTTCAACTTTTAAATCAGCCACAGTGACCGCTTTACGTTGATAAGTGTATCCAATCACGATATTGGCAAGTCTTGTTTTTAAATCTTGCAAATCAGTCGCTAAACATAAAATAGCCATGATTTCACTTGCTACAGTAATATCAAATCCATCTTGGCGTGGCACTCCTTGAATAGGACCACCTAGACCAACAACAACCTCACGTAAAGCGCGATCATTTAAATCGACTGCCCGTTTCCAAATCACTCTTCTAGTATCAATATTCAATTCATTTCCTTGATGAATGTGATTATCAATAAAAGCTGAAAGAGCATTATTGGCAGTTGTAATGGCGTGCATATCACCTGTAAAATGTAAATTGATTTCTTCCATAGGTAATACTTGGGCATATCCACCACCTGCAGCCCCGCCTTTTACCCCCATCACAGGTCCTAAAGAAGGTTCACGCAAAGCAATCATCGCATTTTTGCCAATCTGATTTAAACCATCCGCTAAACCAATTGTAACAGTAGATTTTCCTTCACCAGCTGGCGTTGGATTAATCGCTGTTACTAAAATTAATTTTCCATCTTTATTTTGCTTTACTTTTTCGATGGTTTGATAACCAATTTTCGCTTTATATTTCCCATATAATTCTAAATCATCAAAGGTTAGACCAAGCCTTTCCGCAATTTCAACAATAGGTTTTAATGTCGCAGCTTGAGCGATTTCAATATCAGTTTTCATTTTTTTCTCCTTTAAATACATTTTTTAGCAATATTATAGACGATTTTATGAAAAATATCAGCAATGAATTGAACAAAAATTGATACTTTTCAACAGAACGTTCGGATTTATATCAAAACAAAAAGATGACAGCTAAATTTTAATTTACGTTAGCTGTCAATTCTTCAATATTTATTTGTTTTAAAAGTTTTTTTTGGTTCTTAGTTGAAATCTGGCATTCAAATGAGCCAAAATCACCTTTTAAAACCACTTTACGCTGATTGATTTGACAATTAGAAATAGCAGATACTGCGATTTCTTTTCTCTTCCAAATTCGTGCATAATAGATAGTTAGCTTGTTTGCATCAATAATCATGTAACGATGAAAACCAGAAAAGAATAAAATGATTCCTAGTCCCATGACAAGATTACTCGTTAAATAAGGCGCTGTGTTTTCTAGCGCTAATATCAAGCCATAAAATATAATTCCCAATGCGACAGACCAAAAAATAATCATTTGTGACAGTTCTGGTTGCCAAAAAATCTTTTGTTTCTTCATTGATTCTTCCTTACTTTTCCTTTAAAATTTATAGTACTTCATTTTAATTAGAAACGAGCGATAAATATGTTAAAAGTATACATTGATGCTGCAAGTAAACCACAAACGCCTTATGGTGGAATTGGGATTGTCCTAAGTGATAAAGAATTCTATCAACAAATTGCCATCCCTATCCAAGGCGACTTTGACAATCATGAATTAGAATTCCAAGCAGTCCTTTACGCGCTAGAAGAATGTTGCAAACATCACTTTCAAGATAAATTTATCAATATTTACTCAGATAGTAAAATTGTAGTCCAAACTTTAGAAAAAAACTACACGCGTAATGAAAAATTTAGAAAATATTTAACACTCATTAACGAAAAACTGACAACCTTCCAATTTGTCTTTTTTCATTGGATTAGCGATAGTCAAAATAAAGGAGCAGACAATCTAGCACGCCAAGGTTTACAAAAAGCACTAAAGAATCGGCGAAAGTAAACGAGAAAAACTTTGCTTAAATCGTAACCAATAGGATTGCTCAGCTATCATTTCATTCGTTAATAAGATACAACGCGTCATATCATCTTCAAAATGGCCAGCCAAAGTATCGACCACATCCCGATTATAAACAAAAGCACTTACTTCAAAATTTAAAGAATAAGAGCGAATATCCTGATTCGTTGTACCGAAGCTCGCAATCGTACCATCCATAATAACCGTCTTTGCATGAATAAAACCTTCTTGATATAAATAGACTTTGACGCCTCTTTTTGTTAAATAATTAGCATAATACTGCGTAGCCCGATAAATAAATGGATGGTCCGGCATATTCGGAATCATAATACGTACATCTATTCCTGATCTTACAGCAATCAATAAAGCATTAATCATCGTATCGTCCGGGATCAAGTATGGGGACTGCAGCCAAACACGTTTTTCAGCCGCTAAAATCATCTTAATAAAACCACCATGTAAGATTTCCTCAAAGTTTTCTGGACCATCTGCCACGATTTGCATACTGATATTGCGTTTTGGATCATAAGTCGGCAACTGGAAATACTCATCTACATAATCCATTTTATTGGCCTTTTTAATGGCTGAAGCATTCCAATCTCGAATAAATATTTCTTGTAAAGTAAAAACGGCTGTACCATAAATTCTGCCATGAGTATCGCGCCATGGTCCAAATTTCTTACTCTTACCTAGGTATTGATCACCAACATTAAAACCACCCGTCCAGCCAATCACACTATCGATAACCACAATTTTGCGGTGTAAGTGATAATTTAAACGAGTTTTTTTAATTAAGTTGCGTGAAGTGATAAATGGAACCACTTGGCCACCTGCATCAATTAACGGTTTGAAAAAGCGCATATTGACATTGCCCCCCCAAGGATCAAATATCAAGCGAACCTCTATACCCTCTTTAGCCTTTGAAACCAATAAGTCTCTTAATTGGGTACCTATCTGATCTTTAAAAATAGCGTAATACTCAATGTGGATATGGTGTTTAGCTTGCCTGATATCTGTAAATAAGTATTCAAATTTAGTATATCCATCCGTATAAAACGCTATATCATTCCCTTTAGAAAGTGGCGATTCCTCTGTATTTCTAAAGTAGTTTTTTAAAAGATTAGATTCAGGTGTTTTAACCGTTTGATGATATTGTAAATTATATTCCTGAATGGAACGATTAATTTCTGTAATTCTGTCTTGATATTTTTCTGTGTACTTATAAACAATCTCCCCATCAATTCCCCGACCGCAAAACAAATAAAGTAAGAATCCAAATCCTGGAATAAATACTAAAGTCATCATCCAAGCAAAGATACTTGCAATGGAACGCGGCTTTCTGAATATGGTAATAAAAGCCCCAATTGTATTAATCGTAATAAAAAACACCAAAACTTGATAAAGAATATCAAATTCTTTGGCAAACATCTTCTTGTCTCCTTATAACAAATAATTATGGTCAAAAATGATTTCAACTTGATGATTTGGAAATTCCTGATTCACTTTTTTAGTCAGAATTGCTTCTAAAAACTCATCAGTGAAAGGAAAATTTAAAGGAATGACTAAATCAAAACAAATGCGATTTTTTTCCAAGCGTAAATCATGCATCCTCAGTTGCCCATCGATTTCTGCCAGTTCATTTTTAATCAGCTGTCTTAAACGAATATGGGTTTGATTGTCAATTGGCACTGGATCTAAATGACAAACAAGTTCCACATCTAACTCATCTTTAAATGTTCGCTCAATACCATCAATAATATCATGTGCCTGATTCAAGGTTAATTTTTCGTCCACCTCTATATGTACGGAGGCAAAACGATTTTTAGGACCATAAGAATGAACGAGTAAATCATGAAACCCTACGATATCCTCACAAGCTTGCAAACACTGCTCCATTATTTCAATTTCTTCTTGGTTTGGCCGACTCCCCAATAATACGTCCATAAATTCCGTAATCATCTGATAGCCAGAATAAATAATATAAATAGCTAAAGCAAAACCAAAATAACCATCTATCCGCCAAGAAGTTACCCATTGAACAGCTGCTGATATTAACACTATCAAGGTCGTATAAACATCATTTAAACTATCTTGACTCGTTACCATTAATGCATTGGACTTAATCATTTTGCCAAAATATCGGTACATCACAACTTGCATGATTTTTATCCCAATTGAAAGCACTAAAACGAAAAAAACAATTGGAGAAAGCTTAATGGCGACCGGATGAATGATTTTTTGGATTGAACTTTCTAAAAACTTCAACCCAACAAACAAAACTAATATCGAAACAATTAAGCCACTTACATACTCAAAACGCTCATGCCCATAAGGATGCTCTTTATCTGCCGGTTTTCCAGCTATTTTAAACCCAACTAAGGTTAATAAAGAAGAAATAGTATCCGATAAACTGTTAATTGCATCTGCCATAATAGAAACCGAATGCGCAAAAACCCCTATCAAAAACTTTCCGATAAAAAGGACAAAATTGCTAATTAAGCCTAAAATACCAGCTAATATTCCAATTTGATTGCGGTTGTACTTTTGTCCAATATTTTCACACAGTTTCATCATATGCCTACTCTCTACTTTGTGATTTTCGAATAAATAAAGATAAAATACCTGTAATGAATAAAATACTTGCAGAGATATAATATGGGAAATGTTGGTTTAAATCAAATAACGCACCAGAAGCTACGGGACCGATAATATTGCCAAAACTCGTAAAGGTTGAATTTAAGCCATTAATCGTTCCTTGATTTTCACCAGCGATTTTTGATAGATAAGTCGTCACTGCAGGTCTAAATAAATCAAATGCTAAAAAGACCACAAAAGTCGCGATAACAAATATAGTCGAATTTTTAGTAAAAGCAATGATAAAAATAAAAATGGCACTTACAAAAAAGGTAATCTGAATTAAACCTATCTCTGAAATTTTTCGAATAATATGATCAAATAAAAATAATTGGAAAAATAATGCAAGAATGCCACTTACCGTAATTATAACAGCAATTTGAGCAGGATTAAAGCCAAAAATAATCGTTGTCATAATTGTATAAATACTTTCAAAAGCTTGTAAGCCAAAGGAGGAAATAAAAATAATGATAAAAATAAATAAAACTCCCGGCTTAGTAAGAAACTCAAGCACAATTTCTTTAGCATTTGTATTTTGAGTAGATTTTTTAGATTGAATGTCATGATGTGGTTCAATCAATATACTTTGCGTTAAAAGACTGCCAATGATTGCAATCATTCCTGCTACAAAGAATGGTACACGGTGACCAAGACTTGCCAGTACCCCACCAATTCCAGGACCAATAATAAATCCGCCGCTAATTGCAGCAGAAACATACCCCATTGCTTTAGGTCGTTGCTCAACGGTTGTCATATCCGCCACAAATGCAGTAACCGCGGGCATTAATAACGCAGCAGCCACACCACCTAGGCCTCGGGATAAATAAAAAATATATTTATCATCAGCCAACCCAAAAATAAATTCTGAAATAGCAAATAACGACATCCCTAGCACAATCATCTTTTTGCGGCCAATTTTGTCAGATAAATAGCCCATAATCGGCGAAGCAAGCAATTGAGTGATTGAAAATACAGACAACATCATGCCCATAATCGCTCCATTAAAATGCATATCTTCCATCAGTAAAGGCATTACTGGAATAACTAATCCTACCCCAGTAAAAATTAAAAATAAATTACTAATGGCAATCATCAACATTAAATTCTTTTTTTTCAACAAATCATCTCCCTATTCTCATAGACTCTTATATTTTACTAAATGATAGAGATATTGCACAGTACAAACAAAAAAGAAATAGCTGATTCACGATAATTCATTGTGAACAGCTATTATTCAATGACATGATTAGAAATTAATTGTCCTTTATCATATCGATATCTTAATTGTGAAAATTCAAAAGGTCGGCCATCTTTTAAACTTACGACTTGCTCAACCTCTAACACCGGGTCCGCATCTTCACAATCTAGAAAATCACGGTCATATTGATCGGAGCGATCGGCCTTAATCTTGCGCAAAGCAGAGCCGATTTTAAGCGACAAAGAATTGGAAATATAGTCATACAAAGACTTCTCAAACACAGATTGATCAAGGTTCTTGACTATATTTACAGGCATAATAATATACTCCAATCTAAAAGGCTGTGAATTCAAATATCTTAATCTAATAACATCATAGACGCGACTTCCCTCAGGCAGTTCTAGTTTTTCGCACTCATCATCATCGGCTTGCCTGACATGAAAAGAAATAACTTTATTATTAATATCCATGATTCCTTTAAACTTAGCTGTTAAACCAATGCATTCATTAATATTAGATTGCATAATAGAAGACTGTTTATTTTCTGCTTTTACAAAAGTCCCATTTCCTTTTTTTACATAAACATAGCCCTCCGTAATTAATATTTGAATGGCTTTTTGAATGGTTAAACGACTTGTCTGATAAGAAGCTGCTAATTCAACTTGCTTTGGAAGAGGATCACCAGGCATGAACTCACCATCTTCAATTCGACTGATTAAATTCTCAGCTACCTCATGATAGTAACCTGATCTAGACATCCTACTGATCCCTCCTTTACAAACTTCATTTAGTAGACATTTTTTAAGTAAAAATAATGCACTAGATAAACAACATATGTAACTTTACAGACAAACAAAATTAAAAGAACATGTTTAAATTTATTCTTCGATATCATTATACTAAATTAAGCATAAAAATCTAGCAAAAAATATGAAAAAATAAACCTGAAACTCATAAATATGACATGAATTTCATTCTGTACAGATTATAATTTGTTATGATTTTAAAAACTGTGCAGCCTTTCATCTGTTGCATCACAAGTAACAAAGGTTATTAATTGATTGTAACTTTGAACAAACTTAACAACAAAATAGTTCTCAGTTTTCTCAATTGGTCCAAAACAATAAATACAACGTTATTATCTAATGCTTTCAATTGAAGGATACCTTGTTTAAATAGTTGTCGAAAGGAACGGACTAAGTTAAATTTTTGTTCCCAATATCGCAATCACCTTTGTGAAAGGTCACACATTTTACTTAATTCACTTATGTCTACCAATATATTATCATTCGCAAAAATTTGTTTTAGAAAATCGCTCATCCTTCCCTCCGTAATTATCAAAAATATATTATTTTAAAATAATGATTTTCAAATATTGTTTCATATGTATAAATTTCAAACATTTTCTCTTTCAATAATCATTTTAGATTTCGGCGATATAATGTCTAGTTAGATGATATTTTTTTACTTTCAGAATCACTGGTGTTGCATTATTTAACTATTTTAAGATTACATAAGTTGTTTAATTTTTACTTGGAATTTAAAAAAGGGCTCACGCAGGAGAAGCTCCTTATCCATAATTTTCGGTTTTGTATATACAATTTGAACAATTTTAGAAATGCTCATCAAAAAATCCAGTTAAATGTTATCTTCATGTGGGTGAATAGTGACTAGCTTTTATTTTTTGATAAAATTTTTCTGCTGATTCAAATTTCAGTATATCAAAATAACTTTTTATGATTGTTATTGTATTAGGCGATTTTGTTCTGATTCTGATTAGAAACAACACCTCTAGCTTATAAAGATCAAGCTATCAACGCTACACTCTCGGGATATCACGCAGCTTTCTTAGTAGCGGTCATCTTTGGCTTCATCGGTTGGTTAATTACTTTTACATTAGCTAAAAAGGAAAACTATGTACAAGGAGGAGAAAAATAATACCACTTATTTTATTAGTCTTAAGTGTTGTGCTCTTCGCCATAAGCAATGTCTTTGCATCTAGAAAATGGCAAACTGGACTATCTTTTATCTTTGGCTTTATTTTTATTGCTTCCTTAACTTTAGTAACGCTTAATATCACCCATCACTTTGGTATGAAACAAGAAGTAATCACCAAAAAAGTCGAATTACACTCATCCGTGGCATAAAACCAGATACCGATCTTGTTATATCAAGATTTAGGTGATGGAACTGAAAAAATTTATCTCTATCGTACAGATGAACAACAAAATAAACCCAAAGCAACAGATACAAATAAGGTAAAAAATGTTGTTAAAACCATAGATGGCACTAAAGCCTATCTGATTAATATGAGAAAACAATGGATCTATAAAAATAGCTTTTATCAATTTCTATTTAATATCGCGGATAATAACCATGAATACATAAGACAGACAAACGAATTTAACTTACCTACTTCTTGGGTAACTTTAAGTGTCAAACAAGCAAAATCCCTAGAAGAACAAGTAAAAAAGAATCAAGCACAAATGGCTATAGAAGGCCAGGCATATGTCATGAAAAAAAATGAAAGAAACAATCCTAACTAATCCGCAAATGAATGAAGTGGCCCAAAAACAATTAAGTGAAAAATTCCAAAAAGAATATCAAGCAAAAGTCATCGCTGAAATCATTCAAAAAGTAAAAAATGAAAAATAAACAAAACCTCCAAGAATGCATTCCCTACATCATTCTTGGAGGTTTCTTTTCAATTAAAAAATTTTCCGTTTATTCTTCTGCTGTAACGCACGTAAGATTTGTATAAAATAATCATCTGGAGATTGCTGGATTGGATTATCTACTTGATTCACTAACTCAAAATAATCAATAAACTCTACATTATTCCATCTTGTTTTATTTACTTTATTGAACGAAAAGTCATTCCATTCATAATACCGTACTGCATCAGGAGAAGTTGGTTCATTCGCACTAGTAATCGAATACTCTGAAAATTGGTTAACTGGATATTGCATATGAATCACCTTCCTTTTAATCATCTCTGGCCTCTCAAGATTATTTTAGCACAAAATTTGTTATCTGTTAAATAAAATAATCACTATGGAAACCTAAACCTTTACTTATTAGCTCATATTTATTATTTTTGTTTTTTAGTATATCGTTATAATATTGTATATTATCTACACAATTCACATTTTTTATATTATCATAGAGTTAAATATGAATAAAAATGAATGGAGGTATTAGTGAATGATTGAAACATTTGCTATTGTTGTTTTATTATTCTTTGCCTATTCTTTTATCGGCTGGCTTTGGGAAACAATTTACTGTTCTCTCAATGCTCGTCATTTTGTTTATCGTGGATTTTTATTAGGTCCCATAACACCAATTTATGGGTTTGGTATTCTAGGGGTGCTCTATTTAGTTGACCCTTATCAGAAAAATATTTTCGTCTTATTTTTCGTTTCAGCAATCTTAGTTAGTTTATTGGAATATGTGACAAGTTTCTTGCTAGAAAAATTATTTTCATTATCATTGTGGGATTACAACGATGTTCCTTTAAATATTAATGGTAGAGTTGCGGTCCCTGTTTCTATATTTTGGGGAATTTGTTGTGTATTTATTGTCAAAATTGTCCAGCCTTGGATGTTGGATCATGCATTATTAGCCTATCAAAAATGTTCAATATTTCTTCCTGTTCTCTTAATCGCAATTACATCCTGCGATTTGGGTTATACTTTAGCTAATCTTGCTAGCTTTACAAAAGCAGTTAAGGAAATTAACGAAAAAATGGAAAGCAAAAAACAAGAGCTTGGCAAAGAATTCAGCTTATTTAGACAAGATACTGAAAAATTATCTCATCTCTTATTCGATGAAACGAAACGTGAAATGCCAAAACTCAACTTCCAAGAAAAGCGTCTATTTCAATCTTTCCCACATATGAAATTCAAAAAACTGAAAGACGAATCTAGTACACAATATATTAAAGACATTTTGCGATATTTTAACAAGTAACCTAAAAAGCGGTGTTGTAAATTTGCGACACTGCTTTAATTTTATGGTTGATAATTCAAATGGAAAAAATAGGAATCGGGTAAAAATTGCGCCTCAAATTGAAACTCACTCGCATATCCTTCTAAATGAAAACCTAATTTCTGTGCTAAACGGATACTACGTGTATTTTGACAATTAATTACAAGAAAGAAATGTTTCAGGGATCTAGCTGAATACAAATAAACTAAAAAGTCGCTAATTGCTTTGGACATAATCCCTTTTTGTTGAAACTTTCGATCTAGCCAATAACTTAAATAGGCTGATTGCAACGAATAATTGATTTCATGCGCCTCAACAATACCAATAACTTGCTTTTGATAGCAAATAACTTGAACTTCCATTAGGTGTTCTTTCATCTGAGTTTGATAATAGCGAAAAAATTGCGTAAAGTCGGCACGATTTTGAATCATCGCTGCCCAATCTAACCATTGAATGAATTGCGCTTTATTCTCTTTCACAAGCAAATATAATATCTCTTCATCATTAGGCTGCAACATTCTTAAGGATATTTGCTCGTTCATTAATCAAACACAACTTTCCAGTTCGGATCATTTTTAGCTTGAAAACAAAGCGCAATCTGTTCTGCCGTATTTTTAGCACCTGATAATTCTGGAAGTTCATCTAACGCAAAATATTGATAGCCCAGGGTTTCACTATTTTCCTGGAATTGACCGCCAATTAGTTTACATAATACGAACACCTTGCAAATATTGTACGGATATATTGGCAAGTTATGTTTTTTACGGTCATGAAGTGCGATTAATTTTTGACATTCGACCTCTAGCCCTGCTTCTTCTTTGACTTCTTTGATTGTATTTTCGCGAATGGACAAATCAAAATCCACCCAACCACCCGGAAGTGACCAACGACCGTCCTTTTCCTGAACTAATAATATTTTTTCATCTTTAAAGATAGCTGCTCGGGTGTCTAATTTCGGGGTTTGATAGCCAAACTCCGTGCAAAATAAGTCATAAACTTTTTCTTCTGAAACTTCGGTATACTCAGATAGTATTTCTACAGATAATTCTCTTAATCTAGTATAGCGTTCTTTATCAAACTCGTCTTTACCATACCATAAACCAGTTTGGGCAATTGCTTGAATTTCCATCGCCCACTTCAGCCATTTCTCTTCTTGGTTCATTGCTTTCACCACTTTTTATTAAATTATAGCAAAAAACACAGGCGAAATAACCAATCGCCTATGTTCTTTACTATTTTTTATTATCTTCATCGTCTGTTTTAAGAACTGCCATAAATGCTTCTTGAGGTACTTCCACAGAACCGATTTGTTTCATGCGTTTTTTACCTTCTTTTTGTTTTTCAAGCAGTTTACGTTTACGCGAAACATCCCCACCATAACATTTAGCTAAGACATTCTTACGTAAAGCCTTGATATCGGTTCGAGCGACAATTTTTTGACCAATTGCAGCTTGAATTGGCACCTCAAATTGTTGACGAGGAATTAATTTCTTCAATTTTTCAACAATTAATTTACCACGTTCATAAGCAAATTCACGATGCACAATAAAGCTTAGCGCATCCACTTTTTCACCGTTCAATAAGATATCCATCTTAACCAGACGACTTGCACGATAACCAGCCATTTCATAATCAAGTGAAGCATAACCTTTTGTACTTGATTTCAACTTATCAAAGAAATCAAAAACAATTTCAGATAATGGAATTTCATAAACAACATTTACTCGGTAATCATCTAAATAATCCATCGTCACAAAATCACCGCGTTTTCGTTGAGAGAGCTCCATTACTGCACCGACATAATCGTTTGGTACCATAATTTGCGCTTTAACATACGGCTCTTCTACACGATCAATTTTCACTTGTTCTGGAAAATCTGCTGGGTTGTCTACTGTAATCATCGTGCCATCAGTTAAATAAACATTATAAATAACTGATGGTGCTGTGGTGATTAATTCTAAGTTAAATTCTCGTTCTAAACGTTCTTGCACCACATCCATATGCAATAATCCTAAGAAGCCGCAACGAAAACCAAAACCTAAAGCTTGAGAGGTTTCTGGTTCAAATTGTAAGGCCGCATCATTTAATTGTAGTTTTTCTAAAGCTTCACGCAAATCATTATAACGAGAGGTATCAATTGGGTATAATCCACAATAAACCATTGGATTCATTTGGCGATATCCTTCTAAAGGTTCACTTGCTGGATTATTGGCTAAGGTAATCGTATCCCCTACACGTGTATCTTGAACGGTCTTAATTGAAGCAGTAATATAACCTACATCACCCACCATTAAGTAATCACGTTGGATAGCCTTTGGAGAAAAGACACCTACTTCAGTCACTTCAAATGTTTTACCATTACTCATTAATTGGATTTTATCGCCAGGTTTAACCATCCCATCCATAATCCGCACATTCAATACAACCCCACGATAAGAATCATAAACTGAGTCAAAAATTAAGGCCTTCAATGGTGCATCGATATCCCCAGTTGGCGCAGGTACATATTCCACAATTTGCTCTAAAATTTCTTCAATACCAATCCCTGCTTTGGCGCTTGCTAATACCGCTTCAGAAGCATCAATGCCAATTACATCTTCTATTTCAGTACGAACACGCTCGGGATCAGCAGCTGGCAAATCAATTTTATTAATCACTGGCAATATTTCTAAATCATTATCAATAGCTAGATAAACATTTGCTAATGTTTGGGCTTCAATCCCCTGTGCTGCATCAACCACTAAAACTGCCCCTTCACAGGCTGCTAAACTACGTGATACTTCATAGGTAAAATCGACATGCCCCGGTGTGTCGATTAAATGAAAAATATATGTTTTGCCATCTTTAGCAGTATAATTCAATTCAACAGCATTTAACTTAATCGTAATGCCTCGTTCACGTTCAAGATCCATTGAATCAAGCAACTGATCTTGCATTTCACGAGAAGATACAGTATTTGTTTTTTCTAAAATACGGTCTGCCAAGGTAGATTTCCCGTGGTCGATATGGGCGATGATTGAAAAATTACGAATCATCTCTTGGCGTTTTTTCATTTCTTCAATCGTATGCATGTTTTTCTTCCTCACATCTTTTTTTCAGTCTTTTTATTATACCAATGATTCTAGCTGTTTGGCAATAGTTAAAAAATGCACGCGCGTTAAAGAAATCATGCAGCCTAATGATTAGTACTAGACTGCATGATAACTATTACACTTTTTGTAAATTTTTCTTGGCAGTTGATAACATTAGACGAATACGATTTAATTGATTCACAATCGATATTCCCGGATCATAGTCAATTGCTGTAATATTTGCATTCGGGAAAGATTCACGTAAGGTTTTAAGCATCCCCTTACCTACGACATGATTTGGTAAACAGCCAAATGGTTGCATGCAAATGATATTATCCACACCTGATTTTAACAGATGAATCATTTCGCCTGTTAAGAACCAACCTTCTCCTGTATGACTACCAATCGAGATGTACTCTTGCGTCGATTGTGCTAGATGTTTAATCGAAGCAATACCTTCAAATCGTTGAGACTTCTCTAACTCTTTATGCATTGGTTTTTCTAACTCTTCAATAATTTTAAGAGCTAAACTAGACAAATATTGTGCCTGTTTACTTTGACCAAGATGCTTACTGCGCCAAACTTGATTGTATAAAGAATAATTCATAAAGCCAATCAAATCAGGAACAACTGCTTCAGCCCCTTCTGATTCTAGCAATTCGATAATATTATTATTCGCAATTGGAGAATACTTCACTAAGATTCCCCCCACGACACCAACACGCGGTTTTACAATATCTAGAAGTTCAATTTGATCAAAAGTGCGAATAATTTGTTTCATATGATGATTAAACATTGAAAATGAACCCTTACGAACATCTTCTTTAGCAATTTCTAAGTAATGTTCATACCAGCGATTGACTTCACCTTGATTTTTTTCATAAGGTCTTGTACGATATACCACACGTTCGAATAAATCACCATACATCGCAGCAAGCGCAATTCGTTTGACAAGTGGAATCGTTAATTTAAAGCCTGGAGAGGATTCCACGCCTTTATTGCCCATTGATAGTGAGATAACAGGAATTTGAGCAAAACCAGCATCACTTAAAGCTTTTCTCAATAACGGAATATAATTCGTAGCGCGACAATCACCACCTGTTTGCGTCAACATAAAATGAAATTTGGTGAGAATAGATTGAAAAAAGAAGATTTACGTACGAAAAGAACAAGAAAAATGATTTTAGAAGCTCTTATTAATCTCGTTGAGGAAAAAGGCTATGAACGCGTTACAGTTTCAGACATTGCTAACCAAGCGATGATTAATCGTGCAACCTTTTACGCTCATTTTAAAGACAAACAAGATGTCTATGATTATATTTTTAAAGAAGCGGTTGAGCAATTTATGATGGTTTTGGCTCCTGCCCAACTTGGTAGAACCAATCAATTACAATTACATGCCATTGAGCAAATTATTACACATATTTTTGAGAAAACCCAAGAAAATCGCGTCTTTTTTAAAACAGTCCTAAATGCGCACGGTAATGAACAATTACGTAAACAAATCAGTCAAATCCTTCGTTCAACTTATGCCAATATTTTTGACCAAGTTGAAATTAGGGAAAAAGACTTTATCGTTCCTATTGATTTTATTATCGAATACATGAGTTCGACCTTTATGGCAAGTTTACACTGGTGGATTAATCAAGAAATTAGTTTTTCTCCAAAACAAATGGCACAATTAATCATTAAACTAGTCGGTAGCAATCATTTAAAAGTGTTAGGTATTCAAATCAAAGCATAAAGAAACGCGCAACAGTCTAGCCATCATTCGTACTGTTGCGCGTCTTTTAATGCCAAAATTGTTTTAACTGATTTAACACACTATTTAAATCATGCACGACAACACCTTTTGACCAATGAGTAGGATACAATTGCATATAATCTTTACGGCTAAAACGTTGATCAATTAACAAAACCACTCCTCGGTCCTCTTCGGTGCGTATAACCCTCCCTGCTGCCTGCATAATCTTATTGAACCCTGGCAATTGATAGATATAATAAAAGCCTTGCTGATTTTTTTTATCAAAATATTTCTTTAATTCTTCTTGCTCTTTGGAAATTTGCGGCAAACCTACAGAAACAATAATTGAACCAATTAATCGGTTCTTTTTTAGATCTATTCCTTCTGAAAAGACACCACCTAATACACAAAAGCTGAGGATGACCTGCTCATTTTGTGCCTGAAAATTAGCCAAGAATGCTTCCTTCTCGACATCTTTCAGTTCACGACTTTGTATGAGTACCTCAGCTTCTGGATACAATTGGATATATCGCTGATAGACTTCTTCCATATATGAAAAAGAAGGGAAAAAGCAAAAATAATTACCCGCTTTGATATCCGTCGCTTTTTTAATCAATTCACATAAAGAATCTACAACTTGACTACGATATTTATAAGTCATTGGTAGATAATCAGCTACTAAGACTTGAAATTGATTCTGATTAAAGGGACTAGATTGTCTAAACGTTAAATCGTCTGTATGTCCTACTAATAAATTTTGATAGTATTGTACAGGTGATAAAGTAGCTGAAAACAAAACACTCCCCTTTCCAAAATCCAACTTCTGCTTAATGAAGTGAGCGGGATCCAAGCAGAAAATTTTAAATTGCAGCTCATGGTTAACCAATTCTACTAAAAACGAAAAATGGTCATCATAATATTCCGAGATTTTTAAAAAACTCATTAAATCAAAATAAAGATTTTGCACCCAAGTTGGAATTTCGTCTTTTAACTCAAGTAAAAAATCTCGAAAATATTCACTCCATCGATAACCTAAATCAATTAAATCATCAGGCAGCTCAGCTTGAAATAAATAGTTTTGGTCTTTTAAAAGTTTTCTTGATTTCTCGCAACAATCGATGAATTGTTGTAACATTTTGTGATGTTTGCGATGATGTTTAGGTAAAAACTTTTTAAAATCTTTAATCAATTGCAAACTTAACGCTTTAGAATACATTTCTCTTGCTCTTGAAATAAGATTATGCACTTCATCAACAAGAAAATAGCTATCCGTTTCTTGTAATTCAAAAAAGCGTTTCAGATAGACTTGTGGATCAAATAGATAATTATAATCACACACAATGACATCTGAATACAGGCTTAAATCAAGACTAAGTTCAAAAGGACAACATTCATATTTTTTGGCAACTTCACTAATTTGTTCACGGGAATAGAAATGCCCATTATTTAATAAATCCCAAATCGCTAATTTTTGTTTTTGGTAATAATTTTTTGCAAAAGGACAATAATCCGGATTACATTTACACTCATTCATGAAGCAAATTTTTTCTTTAGCTGAAATTTCAATCGTTTTAATTCCACTTTGTTGCTCATCAAATAACCTCATCGTATCTAAAGCAACTTGTCTTGTAATGGTTTTGGCTGTTAGATAAAAAATTCGTCCTTGATTGTATTCTCCCATAGCTTTAAGTGCAGGAAAAAGGGTTGATAATGTTTTTCCCGTTCCCGTGGGTGCTTCCATAAACAAACATTTTTCTTGAGATAATGTACGATAGACTGCAATGGATAATTCACGTTGTCCTTTTCGATATTTGTTATAAGGAAATTGTAATGCTTGTAACTTTTTTTGCCGATTTTGTCGATATTTATCAAAGAATATGAGCCATTTTTCATATTCTTGCATTGTTACTTGATAATAATCATTTAATTCATCGAAACTACATTTATTTTGATATTCATCAATTTTTTCATCTTGTGTACAAAAATAACGTACCATCACTACAACTTCTTCTAACTGTTCTTGCAAGGCATAAATGTAAGCATAAATTTTTGCCTGTGCCATAAATAACTGGATCGTCGCATCTTCTAATTGCTCAAAAGTGAGTTCACCCGTCTTGATTTCATCGATAATAATTTGATTTCCCTTTTGCCATATCCCGTCACACCGACCTTCTAACTGAATATCAAATTGTTTCCCTTGATAAACAGTTTTTAAGGATACTTCCGATTGATAATTTTCATCCATTGATTGCTGTAGTTTACGATGAATTTTACTTCCTTCAAGCGCAGTATGATTACTTTGTTTTCGAGTATCAATGCTTTCTTCATTATGGACAAATGCGACTAATTCTCTTACTGAAACTTTTTTACTTTGCATCCTATCCCTACTTTCAATCTCAGTCTAACAAAAAATGAACAAACACGCTAGACGGTCTGCTCATTTATCGGTATATTTGATATTCTACATAGTTTTCATCAATTAACGTATTTTCCGTCACATAATCAAACCGGATGTTGTAATCACTTGAATGGATATAAAGATGGTTCCCGTCATCCGTGATTTTACAATTTTTGATGGTCCGCTGATAAACTGAATAAGGTTCTTGATCAAAATTCTGATTAGGAAATGTCTTTTGAAAATCCTCATCAATTTTTTGATGAAAGTTGCGTTTTTCTTGTAGCATTGTATCTTCTTCTGAACTTTGAATTTCAGGGATGTATTGCTTAACGATATGCAAAACACCTTTTTTATAGTCAAAGACACCTTGACTTTGTGGAAAGCCTTGATTATCAATTTGCATAATCATAAAATCATTTGTAATATTTTCTTGCTTTTTGATTTGACTGGCAGTTGCTTTAACAGGATTAATTTGTTGTTCTTTTTCCTTACATCCGCCCAAAAGCAATGGCAATACAAATACGAAAACAATTAAAAAATAATTTCTTTTCATTACTACCACCCACCTTACTTATTAAATATTATAGCAAAATATTGTATTAAAATATTTTTTATAGAATATTTTTAACTTACTATAAACAAATTATTATTTTGTTTTCAGATAATTATAAAATTCTAAATCCCTTCCACTTTGATTGTTTCTAATCTCTATTTAAGCTATACTATATTTGTATTCGTCACAAAGGAGGAATTTGCATGCATATCAAAGGACTAGCTACGGGACCAATTCAAGAAAATTGTTACCTTGTATATAACGATGATACGCTATTAATTATTGATCCGGGTGAAGATGCCCCCCAGATTATTCAATTAATTTCAGAAATTCAAACTAAACCAACAGCAATCTTATTAACGCATACTCACTATGATCATATCGGTGCTGTTGATACTTTACGTGATTATTATCAGATTCCAGTATATGTACACCCACTAGAAAATGCTTGGCTATCTGATCCTGTGATGAACCTTTCAGGAAATCATCCAGAATTTGGTCGGATAACTGCTAGACCTGCGGATTACTTGTTTGAAATGAAAGACTATCAATTAGGAAGTATTCATTTCAAAGTTGTCCCCACCCCAGGACATTCGTATGGTTCTGTAAGTTTTATTTTTGACACTTTTGTTGTATCTGGTGATGCTTTGTTTAATGGTAGTATTGGTCGCACCGATTTACCAACTGGTGATTTTGAACAATTGCTTCATAGCATTCAAACTCAATTACTCACTTTACCCGATGATTTTGTAGTATATCCAGGACACGGCTTACCTACAACAATCATTCACGAAAAACAAACCAATCCATTTTTAAGAGGTTTCAGATAGGAGGAAATACTTATGGCTAAAACCCAACTTTATATTGTACGTCACGGAAAAACAATGTTCAATACTTTACAGCGCGTTCAAGGATGGTGTGATACTCCGCTTACCGCTGTTGGTGTCCAAGGAATAGAATGTACAGGAATTGGGATTCAAGATATTGATTTTGTTGAAGCTGTATCAAGTGATAGTGGACGTGCTATTCAAACAATGCGCATCTTACTTTCAAAACATAAAAACGGTGCAAATATTCCTTATCACACAGACCCTAGAATTCGTGAATGGAATTTTGGCTCACTTGAAGGTGGCTATGATGCTGAAATGTGGGGCGTTTTACCTCGTGTTTTAAATTATCGTACCTATGATGAATTAATAGCCAATCAAGTCAGCTACAAAGAAATTTGTGAAGCTATCTATGAAGCAGATACAGCAAATTGGGCCGAGACATATGATGAACTAAAAAACCGTGTCTTAACAGGTTTCGAAGATATCGCTTATCGTGTTGAAAAACAAGGTGGTGGTAAAGCTTTAATCGTATCTCATGGATTGACTATCGCCTTTTTAATGCATTTAGTTGATGAATCAAATGGTTTAAGAATTGATATTGACAATGGTTCAATCTCTATTTTAAACTATGAGAATGGACAGTTTAGTATTGAAACAATTGGTGATAAATCTTTCAAAGAAAATGGTTTAGCCAAACTTTCCAAAAAAACTGAATAGAGAGGATTTTTAGATGTTCTTTGCAAATTTTATAAAAGCAGTCATCCTTGGCATCGTAGAAGGGATTACAGAATGGCTTCCTATTAGTAGTACCGGACACTTAATTCTTGTTGATAATATTTTAAAAATGCAAATCAGCAAAGAATTTACTTCGATGTTTAATGTAGTCATTCAATTAGGGGCAATTATGGCAGTTGTTTATTTATACTTTAATAAATTAAACCCATTTGATCAACAAAAAAGTAAACTAGAACAAAAACAAACCTGGGATTTATGGTTGAAAGTAGTTGTTGCTTGTTTCCCTTCTGCAATTATCGGGCTCTTATTTGACGATTGGTTAGACACTCATCTGTATAAACCATTTCCAGTTGCCCTTATGTTGATTATTTACGGTATTGGTTTTATCTGGGTTGAAAATCGTAATCGCAATATCAAACCTAAATGTACAGATTTAAATCGTTTCACTTACAAAGCAGCGATTATGATTGGTGTTTTCCAAGTTTTAGCGTTAATACCAGGAACTTCCCGCTCAGGTGCAACTATTTTAGGAGGCATCCTTATTGGTGCTTCAAGATATGTGGCCGCTGAATTTTCTTTCTTCTTAGGTATTCCAACAATGTTTGGTGCTAGTGGGCTTAAAATTTTTAAATTTATCAAAAATGGTAATTTCTTTGATCTCCAATCAACTTTCATTTTAATAACAGGTATGGTTGTTTCTTTCATTGTTTCTGTTTTAGTCATTAAATTCTTAATGGATTATATTAAGAAGCACGATTTTTCAGTTTTCGGTTGGTATCGTATCATCTTAGGAAGCATTATTATTTTAACCTTGATTTTTTAAAGTTGCATAAAAAAAGTAGCTTATCAATGTTGATAAGCTACTTTTTTTATAAGCTATTAAGTGTTTTTAATGATTAAATTACCAATCAAATCTACCGCATTTTCAGTACTATTTGAAATCCATTCATAACGCTCATAAATCTCTTTCCATTTGATAATTTCTAACAAATCATTGTTTCCAGAGAATAGCTCTTTTTTCAAACGACTGAATAATCGATCTGCTTCAGATTCAGTATTTCTCACAACTTTTAATAAGTCACGTAAATTTTTGGAATTTTTAAATTTAGGGAATTCTCGCATTGCATCTAATACACCCTTTGTTGCCTTTACAACCAAATTTGCAAATAATTCCGTTTCTGGACGTAATTCTTTAATAGATAGATTTTCGAACATATAAGTAATCCCATTAATTCCATCTAAAATGTCATCCAGTGATTCAGCTAGAAGCATGATGTCTTCACGATCAATCGGTGTGATAAAGGCATCATATAGTTCATTGGTTAATTCTAAGATTAATCTGTCATTTTCTTTTTCTAAGTGATGGATTAATTCTGATTCAATTTCTAAATGGTCTAGAGAATAATTTTGCATAATTTTTTCTAAAACTTCTGCTGACTTATAGCCATTCTCTGCAATATTCTCTAATGTTTTAAAATAATCGTATTTCTTTCTTCTTGCCATAATAACTTCTCCTTAAAAAATAGCCACAAAAAACTTAGCCATTACATAGGCAATAACACCACAACCAGGGAATGTCATCACCCAAGCAAAAATCATTTCTTTTACAATACGCCAATCAACACTACTTAAGCGTTTTGAGGCACCAACACCCATGATGGCTGTTGTTTTCGTATGAGTTGTTGAAACTGGAATACCAAATACAGAAGCTAAGAATAAGCATATTGCCGCACTTAAATCTGCTGAAAAACCTTGGTAAGTTTCTAACTTAACCATATCCATACCTACTGACTTAATAATCTTCATTCCACCAACACTAGTTCCCAATCCCATGGTAATTGAACAAAGTGCCATCACCCAAAGAGGAATCGTAAAGCCATTGCCAGTCTTATCTGCTAGCCCATTATAAAATAATCCTAACATGAATACGCCCATAAATTTTTGTCCATCTTGCGCACCATGTAAAAAGGCATTAGCAGCAGCCGAAATTGCTTGACCAACTGTAAAGAATTTATTTGCTTTTCTTCGAGGAACATTTTGGAATATTAATACTAATAATTTGGTTAATAGATAACCTCCAAAAAATCCCATAATTGTTGAAACGACTAGACCGATAATAACTTTAATCCATTCATCAACATTGACTGCATTTAGTCCACCTAAAGCCATCGCTGCTCCTGTTAGACCGGCAATTAACGCATGAGATTCACTTGTTGGAATACCAAAATACCAAGCTGCTACCGCCCATACAACAATTGCAAACAATGAAGCTGCTAAGGCCACTTGTGCAGCCTGTATCCCTTGTGCATCAAAGCTCACAATATTACTGATAGTTTCGGCAACTTGAGCATTAAAATATGTCATTACTAAGGCACCCGCAAAATTCATCACTACAGCCATCCAAATCGCAAAATTCGGAGCTAAAACTCTTGTAGATACCGCTGTAGCAATCGCATTTGGTGCATCTGTCCAACCGTTAACAAAAATCACCCCTAATACAAGGGCAACGGTTACAAATAGTGCAATACTCAAATAATTCACCACCATAAATTTACTCCACTTGCTATGATATCATAAAAAAAGAAAGATGTGTATATTTGACCTTAAGAAAGTTTTAAACAATTATCTAAAAAGTTTCTAATAAATTAAAATATTATAACTATTGTTGTAAGTATCTATTTTTAATTCATTTTTCATCAAAAACAAAAAAATTTGTGTTAAGTAAAAATTCTTTACAACTTATTGTTGCAAAGCGTGCCGCCATTAGGTATAATGACAATTGTTGATTTATACGAAATTCGTATAAGAACTAATTATCGGAGGTGAAATAAATGCCAAACATTGAATCTGCAATCAAACGTGTTCGTACAAGTGAAGCTGCTAATGCTAAGAATTCATCTCAATTAAGCGCAATGCGTACAGCTGTTAAGAAATTCGAACAAGCTGTTGAAGCTGGTGCTGAAAACGTAGCTGAGTTACACAAAGAAGCAATCAAAGCGATCGACATGGCTGAATCAAAAGGATTAATCCACAAAAATAAAGCTGGTCGTGATAAATCTCGTTTAAGCAAAAAATTAGCTAAATAATGCTATTGGTAAAAAAGCCACGGTTGATAGCCGTGGCTTTTTTAGCAATTTTTTAATAAATACATTTGAAAGGCAAAGTTTTTTTCCACTTGACCAGACTTCATTTGATAATCTAACTCGACTAATTGATCAAACAAATGTAATAAATCATGCATTCGGTACTTTCTAACCTCTTGCATAGCTAATTTCACACGATAAGCATGGATTTTCAGCATATCCGCAATATTTCCTTGCTGATACCCTTGTTTCATCAAATATTTCACTTGAATGAGTAAACGAAATTGGCCAACTAATATTGCAATTAGTTTAATCGGCTCTTCATTTTGAATGCTCAAATCATGAAATAATTGCAAAGCTGAATTCGTTTGATGATGCAATATATATTGGGATAATTCAAAAATGTTCTGCTCTAAGGTTTTAGGTATTAAGCGGTCAATATCATTTTTACTTACTTGATTGTCCTCACCTAAAAATAAATGTAACTTTTGATATTCCTGAATCACTCTAGAAAGTTGAAAATCACATTGTTTCAAAAAATATTCCAGCACTTCTCTAGGAAACGTCATACCTTCGTTTTCTAAAAAATGTTGAAAATATTGTCGTACCTCATTTTCTTTTAAATATTGCACATCAATAATCTTCGCGTTTTTCTTTAATGCTTTTGTCACTTTTTTGCGTTCATCTAATTTTGGATAATCTGCAAATAAAACAAATATTGTCGATTCATTCGGTTGTTGGAAATAGTGAATCAATTGTTTTAACTGTTCTTCCTCTATGGCACGCTTGTCACTTGTTAAAAAATAGGGATGCTCTAAAAAGACTAACCGATAATCGCCAAAAAAAGGACTTGCTTGGATTTCCTCAAGTACAATTTGCATATCTACTTCTTCCCCGTCAAAAGCAGCAAAGTTTAAATCATCCTCTTGTACATTTAAACGATTCATAAATGCTTTTTTGACTTCTTCAATTAAATACTTTTCCTGACCACTTACTAAATAAAGATTAGCAAGTGCTTGTTGCGAAATAGCCTGTAATGACTGTTGTATACTCAATGAAATTTTTCCTTTCCAACGTTTTTCTATATACATTATAACAAATTTAGCATATTAATGCCCAAGATATTCCTTAATGTGTGAAGAAAATTGCCAACGATATTGAATCATGCCAAGCTGATCAGTTCGCCTTATTTGCACATGATTTTCTTTTAGCGTTTGGATTGTCTGTTGGTGAGGATGACCATAACGATTTTTCTCACCAACCGAGATAATAGCGATTTGCGGCCGAATATGTTGAATAAAGGTTACATCTGTTGAAGTTTGGCTTCCGTGATGTCCAACATGTAGGATATCCACTTTTAGTGTAGGATACTTCTTTATCACCTCTATCTCACCTTCTTTAGGTAAATCACCTGTCCACATGAATGATAGCGTATGAATTTTTGTGTAAAGTACCATAGAATCTTTATTTTCTCCTAAACCAGCTTTACTAGGAGCTAAAACCTGTAATGGTATTTTTTGACCGATAATTTGATTGGCTAAAACTTCATAAATCTTTGTTTGCTTTGGAAGCTTCTTTAATTTTTGGTTAATTTTTTCATTATGATGTGCACCTTTTGTTAGATAAACTTTTTTAACATTAAATTGTTCGCATATAGGCAACAAATCACCCATATGATCCATATCTCCATGCGAAAGAACCAGTGCATCAATGCGGTGAATACCCTCCCCTTTGAGATATGGCACTAATGAATAGTTACAATTCGGCTTTGATTTTCTTTTTTTCCACCCTTTCTTCTCCATTGCTATTTTACCACCAGTATCAATTACAATAACTTCTTGATTAAATGCACTCTGAATCACACTACACGCCCCTTGCCCAACATCTACAAAAGTCACACGAGGAAACAGATGCGTAAATGTAAAATATAAAAAAGGTAGAAACAGACAGATAACCGGCACAAGATAATGATAGCTTGATTGCAATAATAATAATCCTAAAATCAAACAAATACAGACCAGCCAACTAGGGATAGTCCCAAAATGAAGTTGAAAATTCACTAAAAATTGTAAGCTATACTCAATTCCTTTGACAATCCAATCAAAAGGCAGATTAAAAAATGGCAGCAATGGTGGGATAAAAGTCAGCAGAAACAATCCAAAACAATAAGGTAATAAAAGAAAAGTAAATAGATAGGAAAAAACAGCGGTTAATATCCCACCTAAAATCGGCCATTGAAAAAAGACACAAAACAAAAATGGTGCAGTTAATACATGTAAATATTGCATGAAAAGAAGCGACTGCCATTTTGGTTTTGCATTCGGTATAAAAATCAGCAAAAATGAGACAAGTAGTGATAGCTGACCTGATAAAACTAAGAGGGTATTCGGAAATATAACCATTAAAATTAAGAGGACGATGCTAAATCGATCTAAACGGGATAACTTGATAGAAAGATGATTCAGTAAATAAGTGAGTAAATACGTAAAAGTTGCTCGTAAAACACTCATCGAAATACCAAATAAAAACATAGCCGTCAATGCACAAACAATAAACGGTAGCATTCTTTGCGCAAAAGATAAATGAAGGCGACGAAAAAAATAATCGAATAATCCCAAAAAGAAAATGACATGCATACCTGAGATCGTAAATAAATGTAAAATACCACTCATACTGTACAGAGATTGCATTTCTTGAAAATCCTGATTTTTATATCCAAAGACCAAAGCTTGCACGTATTGACTTGATTTTCTTGATAATTGTTCACGTACTTGCTTTATGCAATAAAAACGTAATTGAGATAGCAAAGTTTGCCAAGCTGAACCAGAAAGCACACGATATTTTTCAACCACAAACAAGCCGAAATAATTTTTATCTTGCAAATACTTCTCATAATCAAAGGCATGCTGATTACGAGAAGTATTTACTGACTGAAAACGACCCGTACAAGATAAACGGGTAAAGCTAGGGGCATCCATCAGCCACTTTTGCTGTTCATTTTCAGATTTTAATTGAATTTGAAGTCGGACTAATTTTCCTTTCATACGCCCATCTGCCGTTAATAAATCACCATTCACTGTCACCGAATCTGGATAGATAAGACATTCCGTTTGAAGCAACTGACTACTTGGCGACTGCTGATGTCTTTGCAAATAGCCACTTCCTAAGCACAAAATTAGTACAATAAGGCTCAAAATACATAAAGTAACTTTTCTAGCATATAATAAATAAATGAATACATATCCTGCTATGAGTAACAATATCAATTGCGATAAAACCAAGCCATAGTAGCTACAGACGGTAAAAAGCGTACAATAGGCTATTTGGTTTATCCATGAAAAATCGCAATGCTTAAAACTATTTGGTAATGGAAGTAAGTTTTTCAAAATACTTTGGATCCAACTTCACTTGTTGAATCTCTACTCCAAGTTTTTGAATTAACTCGATTGCATAAGGATCATTATGATAGTCATGTAGATAATAGATTTTTTTAATTCCTGCTTGTAAAATAGCTTTCGTACAATGTAAACAAGGAAAGTGCGTAACATAAATTTCGGCACCATCCGTTGAAATACCTAATTTAGCACATTGTAATAAAGCGTTCATTTCAGCATGAATGGTCCGAATACAATGACCATCCACAACGTAACAGCCATGATCGATACAATGATTATCTCCGCTAACTGCCCCATTATATCCACCAGCAATAATACGACGATCTTTTACTAATGTGGCTCCCACTTCCAGACGCGTACAAGTACTTCTTAAGGATAACAGTACCGCTTGAGCCATAAAATACTGATTCCAGGGGATTCTTTGATCTACCATATAGGCACCTCCAAAACTTGTTTTTAGTTATATTGTAATCGAGTCACGTAATTTTTCAACCGTCTTTTCACCAATTCCTGTTACTTTAGCTAAGTCTTCAATTGTCTTGAATGAACCATTTTCATTGCGATAGTCGATTATTGATTGAGCTTTTTTTTCACCTATGCCACTTAGCTGTTGGAGTTGCGTCAAATCTGCTTGATTAATATTGATTTTTCCGGCTTCTTTTGGCGATTTTCCATCAGATTTTTCCTCCAAATTACCATTATTATTAATGCTTTCTGTGTCTAGACTCTCTGCTTGTGCTTGCGTTAAGATAATTATTTTTTGCTGATCTTGTATAATCATCGCCTGGTTTACCGTTTGAATCGCTGCATCTTCAGTTAACCCTCCCGCCTGCTTTAACAAATCGAAAAGCCGAGCCCCTTGAGTTAACTGATAGACGCCTGGATGTTTAACCGCACCTGAAATATCTACATAAATTTTTGAAGATTTGGATTTATTATTCGCTTGTTCTTGCTCCTTTTTTGTATCTACCGTTACTTCAGTAGTCGATGAAGTCTCAATTAGTAATTCTTTGTCTTCCTTTTCTTGTTGAGTAACAAGCAAAAATACTGCTATACCTAACAAAAACACGCCACATGTACCGACAATAAGCTGCCAAATTTTTATTTTACGCCACCAATTTTGCATTTTTTTCACCTCTCTAATATATAAATACGAGAAAAATGAAAAAAAGCGTCAAAAAAAAGACGAATAAATAAACTATTCGCCTAAAAATTTTTCTATTTCTGCTAATGAGTGAACTTCATGATGAGCATGTTTGATTTTAAAAAGTCGCTCATCATTATAAAAAATACTTTGTACCCCAGCATTAATTCCCGCATCGATGTCCATTGGTCGATCACCAATCATGACTGTCCGCGCTTTATCCATCTGATATTTTTCAACTAAATACAAGAGTGAAGTTGGATCAGGTTTGCGGGGAAATTTATTTTCTGGACCAACGATCTCAACGAACAGTCCATCTAATTGTGAATCTTGTAATAATTCCTTGGCAGAAGCATTTTCGCGGTGGGTCAGTAAATAATTCTTACCACCTTTTTCAATCACTTTTTCTAATATGTATTTTGCATCATCATAGGCAAAAACATTACTCGTATCACTTTTTTCAAACTGCTTATATATTTGATCAAATTCTTGAAAATCCAACTGATATTGGTTTGCTAAGTCTTTGGATGATTGGGTTTTAAGCGTTCTGTAAATAGCTGATGGCGTAATCGAAATTTGATAATGTTGCATCGTTTTTACATAAGCTTTCAACATTTTCGGATAGGTATTAAATAAGGTGCCATCAAAATCCCAAATAAAGTTTTGATACATTTTGGTTCCTACTTTCAAAGATAATTCCTTTTTACCTTATCTTAAACAGCATGATTTTTCAAGAAAAAAATCGTCTTTTTACAGAAAGTTTCCATAAAAAGACGATACTGTTAATTTTTGAATGAATGAATTGGTGCTGGAATTCGACCGCCACGTTGAATAAATGTATCCGAACTAGCTGAGTTAACCTTCATAACTGGAGCACTTCCCAGTAATCCACCGAATTCAATGGTATCACCAACTTTTAACTGATTGGCTGGAATAACTCTTACAGCAGTCGTTTTGTGATTAACCACACCGATAGCTGCCTCATCTGCAATCATTGCCGCAATCGTACTCGCTGGTGTATCTCCTGGAATGGCAATCATATCTAAGCCTACTGAACAAATTGCAGTCATCGCTTCTAATTTTTCAATATTTAAATAACCTTGTTCCGCTGCTTGAATCATTCCGGCATCTTCGGAAACGGGAATAAAAGCACCTGATAACCCACCAACATGATTACAAGCCATGACGCCACCTTTTTTGACCGCATCATTCAGTAAGGCAAGCGCTGCAGTAGTCCCGTGAGTCCCGACTGATTCAAGACCCATTTCTTCTAAAATTTGAGCTACACTATCACCAACAGCGGGTGTCGGTGCTAAGGACAAATCCACAATACCAAAAGGGACATTCAAACGTTCTGAGGCAATTTTCCCAACCATTTGCCCCATACGTGTAATTTTAAATGCCGTTTTTTTGACTGTTTCCGCAACAATATCAAAAGTCTCACCTTTTACTTTTTCAAGCGCTCTTTTTACAACACCCGGCCCACTGACACCCACATTAATGACACAGTCAGCCTCACCTACACCATGAAACGCTCCAGCCATAAAAGGATTATCTTCTACTGCATTGGCAAATACGACCAATTTGGCACAACCCATATCAGATTTTACCGCAGTTTCTTTGATGACCTCACCCATCAATTTAACTGCATCCATATTAATACCCGCTTTTGTCGAACCGATATTGACACTTGAACAAACAAAATCAGTTTGCGCTAGTGCTTCTGGAATGGATTCAATTAAGGCCAAATCACCAGCCGTAAACCCTTTTTCGACTAAAGCGGAATACCCACCAATAAAATTAACCCCCACTTTTTTTGCAGCTTTATCTAAAACTTTAGCAAACTTCACACAATCTTTTGCATCAGCCTTAGAAGCCGCAGCAACAATTCCGATTGGTGTAACAGAAATACGTTTGTTAATAATCGGTATGCCATATTCTAATTCAATCGCTTCACCAACTGCAACTAAATTAGCTGCCTTTGTTGTAACTTTCTGATAAATTTTTTCACAACTTCGATCAATATCTTCATCCATACAGTCTAACAAAGAAATACCCAGGGTAATCGTACGAATATCTAAATTTTCCTCTTCGACCATTCGTATTGTTTCTAAAATTTGATTTACTTCCATCATATTCCCTCCACTACAGCTTATGCATGGCATCGAAAATTTCAGCATTTTGAATACGGATATCTACACCCAATTGTTCAGCTGTTTGGTCTAGTTTTTCACGAATAACCTTAAAGTCAGCATTTCCTTTTGATTCTAACACCATCATCATCGTAAAATATTCATTTAATATTGTTTGTGTGACATCAATAATATTTAGGTCCAAATCTGCTAAGGTTTGACTAACTTTAGCAATAATACCTACTTTATCCTTACCAATAACCGTTAAAATTGCTCTCATAACAATTCCTCCTCTTTTTTTGTACAGTATAACACAAAAATTTCGCTTTAAAAATAAATCTTTCATAAAAACAGCTTTTTTTTTAGATGGATTATCGTCTATTTCCGAACAATCCCCTCAATAAGAAAAAAATCCCTTCTGTAAAACAAAAGGGACAAGGATAAATTAATTTAAAATTGTTACTTTGACTGTTCTTCTACCCCACTGAATACATTGTTCGTATGTAGAAAAATGAACATCAATAATATTACCTTTAATCGCACCACCAGTATCCGAAGCAATGGCCTCACCATAACCTTCAACATATAAGCGCGTACCTAATGGAATCACATTTGGATCAACTGCTACAGCCATTGGATTCGTTAATAAATTTTGACCAGTTGCTGTTACTGTTCCTCCACCTAAACTGTCTCTTGGATCTGAACTATAAGCCGTTGATTCCATATACATAACTTTACCAGTTACTTGATCTGACGTGTTTTGCGAATCCGCTACTTGCTTTTCTTGTACGGTTTCTTCAATTTTTGTCTCTTTTGGTGTTTGATCAATTATCACTTTATTGTGACGAATTAACTTGATACCACCTTCATATTCTTGTGTTTCAATCTTTAAAACTTGACCATCAAAAATCAAGTTTGGATTATCTATTTGATTATCTTTTGCAATTTTATCGACAAAATCTATTGATCCAAAATATTTTTCTGAAATTTTTGAAAGTGTATCGCTTGAAGTCACAACATGTTTCATTTCTTCTGCATGTGCATTCATATCTCTAACAGCAAATGACACAATTACCATCAAACCAATGACTAATGCTTTAATTGTCTTCATTGTATGTATATTCTCCTCTTCAATGTTGTTTGTTGTAAACCAACGTTGAATATCATATCTGAAAAATTGCATTTAAAGGTTTCAATTACGTAACGAAAAATTGCAAGTTAATTAAACGTAAGCAAGATATTGTCGATTTTTTAATAAAAGTAGGCATAAACATTATGAAATCAACATTTTCATTTATTGTCACCTCCGCAAAAAAAAAAGTTAAACCCTATGATTTTGCATAAAAAAATAAAAAAATGAAGTGATATTTACCCTAAAATGAGTAAATATTTCACTTCATTAATAATTATTACAAAAAAGAAATCGTTTTACAATGGCTTCTTCAATTGTTTACTGTAAATGGATTGATCAAAATTGAAAAAGTAAGCAAAGGCACACACGATAAAGAAATAAGGAAAATAGTTAAAACCAAACACTTCACATCCAATTAAGATTGGTGCTAATAACGTATTTGTCGCGCTTCCAAAAACTGCCGCATATCCTAAAGCAGCCACTAAAATGATAGGCATATGAAAAAGACCAGCTAATACAATACCCAAGGATGCTCCGATTGAAAATAGTGGTGTCACTTCGCCGCCTTGGAATCCAACTGATAAAGTGACAATCGTAAATAATAATTTTGCGATAAAATCATATGAATAAATGGTTTGCCCCGAAAAGCTAGCGGTAATTAAATTTGTTCCTAAACCGGCATATCTTCCACCATGACAAAGTAATAAAAGTATACTCAAAGCAAGGCCGACAATAAAAATACGCCAATAAGGGTTCACAATTTTCTTGGCCATAAATGTTTTAAGATAGGCTAATCCTTTAGCAAATAAGCTGCCTGTCAACCCAAAGATCACTCCGATAATCATCAGTTTGGCAAAATTCACAAAATGAAAAGCAAATGCATCGGAAACAAACACTTGAAATTTTTCTAGGCCTAAGAAATGTGAAGTCCCACTTGCAATTAAAGCTGCAATCAACGCTGGTATCAACGCTGGATAGACTAGTTGTCCCACAAACATCACTTCTAACGCAAAAAATGTCGCTGCAATTGGTGTTTGAAATAATCCAGCAAACCCCGCTGCCATCCCAATAACGATTAAAGTTGTTTGATGTTTTTTCAGGTTTAATTTTTGACCTACTGTATGTGAAACTGTAGCCCCAATTTGCACAGCCACACCTTCACGACCAGCACTCCCACCAAATAAATGCGTCAACCAAGTCCCACCAATAATAAATGGTACCAAACGTAATGGAATATCCGAAGCATTTTTTTGACCAACATCGAATATTAAACCCATACCTTGCTGACTATTCTTTCCATATTTTTGATACATATAGACGATGAACACCCCAATAATGGCTAAAAATGGAATAAAATAATACGGATGATCATCTCTAATATCCGTAATTGCCAATAATCCCATACCAAAATAGGCATCAATCACACCGACAATTAAACCAATAATAACAGCCAACGCAATCAACAATAGATACTCACCATAATAACTTCTTAGTTGTAACCATATTTTTTTCACTTTCATCTTCCTTTCACAAAAAAGCTGATGACTCCATGATAAAAAAAATCATAGAAGTCATCAGCTGTAATAGCAGTTTAGGTAAAACCAAGGGAGAACCTCATTCCCTATATTCGGAAGTATAGCTGACAAATTTGAGCGCGTCAATCATTTTTTCATGTCTTATCTTATTCATGAAGTTCAAGTGGTAGCCCGTCTGGATCAAAGAAAAACGTCATCTTCTCACCCGTATAGTCATCTATTCGTATAGGCTCACATTCAATCCCTTTTCCACTTAACGCTGCCACAACTTCCTCAATATTTTCTACTTTGAAAGCTAAATGACGTAACCCACACGCTTCAGGATAACTTGGTCTTTTAGGTGCATTTTTAATACCAAAAATTTCTAATTCACAATCACCTAATTGTAAATCTAATTTGTAATCATCACGATGCGCCCGATAATTTTCACGAATGACTTGAAATCCTAATTTATCAACATAAAAAGTTTTACTTGCTTCATATTTTGCTGTAATAATTGCTACATGATGGATTTGACTTAAATTCATTGATAACCTCACATCTTTCCTTATTTGTTAATCATTCTAGCAATTCCCATTACAAAAAACAATGCATTGAGACAAATAAAAAGAAATACATAATGACACTTTTCGTTTGTGAATGTTTTTGCTATAATTAGTTTGGAGGTGTTCCATGGAAAATGCAGTAATAAAATTTGATCATCAATACGTTGATGGTGGCTGTAATGCATGTGGTGTTTTACGTTGTGAAACCTACAGTATGGATTATTTAAATAAAGAAGTTGGTTTTTCCTTTTTAGATATTGAAAGTTTGATTCAAGCCATCGCCCAAGTCAATCAATGGCGTCAAGACTATCAAGAAATTGGGATTGGTGAAGAAATAGATGGACTAACAAAAGCAGGTACCTTTGTTGAAGTTGAAAAACTAGGAAAACAAATGCGCTACAAAAATCAAGTAACAAATCAAATGTTGATTGCTGATAATCAATACGATACCAATGAAAAACTATTCTCTACTGTCAATCAAATCTTGCAAACCATTTTCGCTATCGATGAAATCCATTTTTCATTAGTTGAAATTGACAAATAAACAAAAGGCTAAGAAGTAAGTGCATCAACATACTTCCTAGCCTCTTTTTTATTCTTCTGCAGCAATTAATGCTTCTTGATCATTCAACACATCACGATTTAACTCATGAATACGATGGCTAGTCACTACTCCAGCAACCATACTATCACTCACATTCACTAAAGTACGAGCCATATCAATTAAAGGCTCAACAGAAATAACTAAGCCTACAATTGCTACAGGTAAATTAAGTGAACCTAAAACAATTAATGAAGCAAATGTTGCTCCTCCACCGACACCTGCGACACCAAATGAACTAATCGTTACCACAACAATCAACATCAAGATAAAACTTAGACTATGAACGTTAATGCCGACTGTTGGTGCTACAATTGTCGCTAACATCGCTGGATAAACACCTGCACAACCATTTTGTCCAATCGATAAACCAAAACTTCCGGCAAAGTTAGCTGTTGTTTCATCTACACCTAAAGCCTTGGTTTGCGTTTCGATATTTAATGGTAAAGTTCCTGCACTTGAACGTGAAGTAAAAGCGAAACTTAAGACAGGTAAGGCTTTTTTGAAATAAGTAATCGGATTAACTCTAACACTTAATAAGTATAATGAATGAACCCCTAATACAATAATTAAGGCACTATATGAAGCTAAGATAAATTTACCAAGATTAATAATTGCCTCAAAATCACTGGTTGCTAAAACATTAGTCATTAACGCAAATACGCCATATGGAGTTAAACGCAAAACTAAAGTCACAATGCGCATCGTAATTTTATATAAACTTTCCATCAAATTTGCAAAAGTTTCTGCTTCTTTAGGTGCTTTTCTTTTCACACCTAGATAGCTAATACCGACAAATGCTGAGAAGATTACCACGCCAATGGTACTTGTTGGACGTGTTCCTGCTAAATCTGCAAAAACATTTGTAGGAATAAACGAAATAATTTGTTGTGGGATAGAAAGGTTTTCCACTTGGGTTTGACGCTCAGCTAATTGAGCAATTCTAGCTGTTTCGGCGGCACCTTTTGTAAAAGTAGCCCCATCTAAATGGAAAGCTAAGACCATCAAAGAACCAATCGTTGCCGCAATGGCTGTGGTTGAAAGTAAGACAAATAATACATTGGCACTGATTTTACCGATTTTATTACTTTCTTTCATTCGCACAAAGGCACCTACGATAGAAACAAATACTAGCGGCATCACTAACATTTGTAGTAAATGCACATAGCCCGACCCGACAATTTGAATCCATTCTAAACTGGTAGTTAAGCTTTGATGTCCAACACCTAACACCACTTGTAAAATGCCTCCGAAGATAACTCCGGCAAACAATCCGATAAATACGCGATTTGAAAATTTCACATGTCTTTTTTGTAATTGATAAAACGTAACTAAACCAATAATAAAAATTGCAAGAATCATTAAAGTAATTAGATTTGTCAATTTCTGCACTCCTTTAAATACACTGAAATCAGGTTTTTCTTTTTGACAAGTCTATCAGAGGAAGTAAAGGTTCCACAGTGACCATTCTCCAACAGTTCACTCTAATTGCGCGCGTTATTAGTGACAGTGTTTAGTATAGGGAGAAATTTCTCTTATGTAAACTAATCCAAGCGAATTTAGCGATAGAATGTTTCTATCGCAAAAAAACGTCAAGCCCTAAAGCCTGACGTAAAAAATCATTTTCATTAACGATCATTAGTTAGATTGAATTTATCTAACGCATAAAAGATTAAGCCCATTAACATCCCCACAACACAAGCTAAAACCATACCAGTTAGTTGGATAGAACCGAATTGGACTTTAATCCCAGATAATCCTGTGACCATAATTACTGAAGTCATCGCCATATTTCTTGATTTACTGTAGTCTACTTGTGAATCAACCAAAATACGGATACCCGAGGCGCCAATCATACCATAAAGTAAGAAAGAAATCCCACCAATAACCGGTCCAGGAATGGTACTAATTAACGTAGTCATTTTACCAATAAACGAACTTATAATCGATAAAATCGCCGCACCTGCAATAACATAAACGCTATAAACTCTAGTCATCGCCATAACACCGATATTTTCACCATAAGTAGTCGTTGGAACAGAACCAATAAATCCCGAAATCATTGTAGAAAGATTATCCGCAAATAAGGTCCGATGCAATCCTGGATCTTGCAATAAATCTCGTTCGACAATCTTACTTGTTACAATTTGGTGTCCAATATGCTCTGAAGTAACCACTAATAACACCGGAACAATCGTCACAATCGCCTCTAATTTAAACTTCGGCATTGAAAAATTTGGTAGTGAAAAAATAGGTGCCTGAGCTACTGGAGTAAAATCTACTATGCCACACAATACCGCGGCAATATAGCCGACAATAATTGCGATTAAGATTGGAATAACTGATAAAAATTTACGAAACATCACAGAACCAAATACAGCTACAAGTAATGTAACTAAAAAGACTGTTACGTTGGCACTAGAAATTTTATCTCCAGTCAATCCCGCATTACCGGCTGCTGTACCGGCTAATTCTAATCCAATTAGCGCTACAACTGGTCCCATCGCAGCTGGCGGTAATACTATATTAATCCAATTAGAACCAAATTTGTAAATAATAAATGATAAAATACACCCTAAGAAACCAACAGCCACAAAGCCTCCAAGTGCATAAGAATAGCCCCACTTAGAAATGACGATACTAGCTGGTGCCAAAAAAGCAAAACTAGATCCCAAATAAGCTGGAGCCTTACCTTTAGTAATAAAAATAAATAATAGTGTTCCTAAACCATTCATAAATAATACGATTGCTGGATTAATCCCAAAAATAAATGGAACTAAAACAGATGCACCAAACATCGCAAACATATGCTGCAAACTTAGTGGGAATAATAGTTTGAATGGTACTTTTTCTTCAACTTGAATGATTTTTCTTTCTGCCACAATCATTGCCTCCTTTATACTTTCAGATAAAAAATTTTATCTTTGTTAGGATAGCATAAAGTCTAGTAAAAAACTAGTAAAAATCACAAAAAAATATGCATTTTAGAAAAAATATTCGGCTTTTATCGTTTAAAGTTTCTCACCAATTTTTTGGATATGGTTTTCAATGATTTGATAAGCAAAAGAAGCATACTGTGAATGAGTAGTTATCTTATCCGGTGCATATTGTTGGACAAATTCATACAGCATTTTCAAGTGATTGGGTCGCTTGACTTCCTGCTCCCAATCAATAGCTAATAGGGCCTCATTTTCTTGATTGAGATCAATCAATGCGAGATAGCAAATCATCAAATATTCCTCTTTACAATGAATTTGATAATCAAAACAATCAATATCTTCTAAATAATCCAAAAATCTTTGAATCCCTTCTACTACATTCTCACTCAAAAAATAAATCATCGTACTGATATAATAGATTTCTGTTGGTAGGACATTCATTTTCAAGGAAAGGCGTTCACAAATAAAATCCATCTTATCTTGAAATTTGCTGAATGATTTGACAGTGACTGCTAAACAAAATGACGTTGCTACGTTCACATCAGCACCTGGCCAATCATAGCAAGCGTGTAAATTTGGGTAGATTTTCTTTGTAAATTTACAAAATTTATCGTAATCAAATTTTTTTATCGTAGGAAAAACCACCTGACAAGTTTCTGGAAGATATAATGCAGACGGATAATGATGATATAAGCGATCTAATATTTCTTGAAGTATCGATTTATGTGTCGGTGTAACTTTAAATTTCAAAAAAGCACCTCTTTTTGGATAACATTTATTTCATAATAATGAATATCTATCTAAAATACAAGTCCCTAACCACACTTACTTATCTTGGCTAGGGACTAAAAAATTATAATTCAATTCGTTTTGTAGCAATTTTATCTTGGAAAACCTCATCATGTTCCACAAAAATAATGGTCGCTTTAGAAGCTAATAACATCGCTTCGCTTTGCATTCTGGACTCTAAATCAATATAATTTAACGGTTCATCAAAAATATACATATGACAAGCTTGGCATAAAACTGCAGCTAAGAGGACTTTTTTCTTTTGTCCAGCACTTAAATCTGATAAATTTTTTTCAAACTGTTCACGTGCAAACCCTAATTTTCGCAATAGCATCAATAAATGGGTGACATCCAAGTGCTGATCTTGAGCAAATTCTTTAAAGGTACCACTTATATAGCTAGCATCTTGCGCAACATAACCAACCATTAATTGCAGACTAATTTCGACCTTCCCTTTATACTGAGAATGTTGACCTAATAAAACTTTTAAAAGATTGGATTTTCCTGAGCCATTTTTCCCAGCAATCAACACTCTATCCCCTTGATTGACTTCAAAACTGACTGGATTTTCATACAAGGCATGCTGATTAAAATAAATATTTAAATTTTCAACATATATCATTCGTTTTTTAGGAAAATCTAAAATAGGTAAAGTTAACTGCTCTACTTCTTCAACATTTTTTAAAAGTTTTTTCTTATCTTCTATTGCTTGATTCATTCGCGCTTCTTGAACTTTTGAGCGCTTCATCATTTTTGCCGCTTTATGACCAACAAAGCCGCGATCTGCTACACCATGGCCAATTTTAGTTGCTTCCGCTTGGTCTGACCACCCAGCTTTTTGGCGCGCACTCTGATCTAAACGCTTGATTTCTTTTTTTAGCGATTCATTTTGCTGGATTTCAAATTGCTCTTGACGCCTTTTGTTTTCATACCAACTGGAAAAATTTCCTTGTTGTAATTCGATATTAGCTTTATTTAATGCTAAAACATGGTCAATACAACTATCCAGTAACTTTCGATCATGTGAAACAAGAATAAAGCCTAATTTTTGTTGTAAATAATGACTTACAGCCTCTCTTGCCTCGTCATCCAAATGATTGGTTGGTTCATCAATTAATAAAAAGCGCGCTTCACCGGCAAAAAGACTTGCCAAAAGAAGCTTGGTCTGCTCACCATTTGATAATTGCTGATATTGCAAATAAAGATGTTCAATATCAAATTGTAGCAAGGTCAACTCGCGAATTATCTCCCAATCTTCAGCCAGTGGATTAACTGTTTGAGCGACTTCAATGGCCATTTGTATACGTTGTTCACCATGCACGGCATACGGAAAATAGAGCATTGGTACTGAAGCATGAATTTCACCTTTATAGGGTAGTTGTCCAGCTAAAATTTTTAAAAAGGTGGTTTTACCTCGTCCATTTCGACCAATAAATCCTAATTTCCATGTAGTATCTAAGTGTAAATTCACTTGATCAAAAATAGTATCAAAACTACCTTCATACTGAAAGCTTAAATTTGAAATTTGAATATTTGACATATTTTTCCTCCTAGGTAAGTATGGATGCTTATCTTAGTCGGAATCGCGGGTAATTACGCTACACACTTCCCGACTTTATAATGGTGTATAGCGTAAGACATGTACAATCTCACTTTCTAGCAACATCCTCATTCCTTTCTTAATTTTAATAAACGTAATGAATTGAGCAACACAAGCATCGTGCTTCCTTCATGTAACGTAACACTAACAAGAACCGATAAATGTCCAAAGAAAGTTAAACCAATTAAACAGAGCACACTTAGCATGGCAAAAATCATATTTTGGTAGGTAATTTTCTCTAAACGGCGAGAGACTTGAATAGCCTGCGTAATATTTGGCAATTCATCTTGCATCAAAATCATATCGGCTGTTTCAATGGCAATATCACTTCCTTGTCCCATAGCAATCCCAATATCGGCTTTCGCTAAAGCAGGTGCATCATTGACACCATCACCGACCATTGCCACGAAATCATATTTTTGTTGCAATTTCTGCACAATTGCAGCTTTATCCTCTGGTAATACTTCACTGATTACTTCATCTATTTCTAATTTATTAGCTATGCTTTGTGCCGTCAACTGTGCATCACCAGTAATCATAATCGATTTGATATTCTGTTTTCTTAGTTGTGCAATAACTTTAGCAGATTGTTCTTTTGGTAAATCTTGAAGCACAAAATAACCAATGACTTCTTGATTAAGCGCAAATAAGACAACCGTACAGCCGGCTTTTTCATTTTTTGTCACTTTTTCTTGCCAAAAGGTATCTAAAGCGGTAAAGTGTGAAGGCTTCGCAATTAAAAATTCATTTCCCTGATAAAATCCCTTGACACCAACACCTACTTCATTTTTTATTTCCATGTCTTCTAATCGTGCAACATCAGAAAATCGTGTGACAATCGCTTGGGCAAGTGGATGATTGACTTGTGCTTCCATTGAAACGGCCAATTGAACGAAATCTTCACTTGTAAACCCATCGCGTGATTGCATCTCATAATTCACGACTTGCGGTTTTCCTTGCGTTAAAGTTCCTGTTTTATCAAAGGCGATGGCTTGCACTTCTTTTAATTGATATAAGTAGTTTCCCCCTTTAAACAAGGTCTTCGCTCTAGCCAAACTTGAAATGGCACTTAAAGTAGCTGGTACAACAGAAACAGCTAAAGCACATGGAGAAGCTGAAACTAAGAACACTAACGAACGATTGAGTAAGACATCGCGACTCCACCCAAACAACATTGAGCCAAAAAGTAGTAATAAAATAAATATTCCAATGACAAAATTAACATACACTGGCTCATAACGGTCAATTTTTGTTGCAATCTTTGGTACATTTTGTTGAGTTTGTGAAACAACTTGGACAATCTTAGCAAAGACAGTCTGTGAATACTTTTTCGTCACTTGAATCACAAGTGGTGCATCAAGATTAATTGTCGCACCATATACTGTATCGCCCACTTGTTTTCCGCGCGGTATGGATTCACCGTTGATAGTGGACTCATCAATACTACTTATCCCTTTAATAATCATACCATCAATTGGAATTTGTTCGCCATTTGCTACTTGAATATAGTCTCCTACATGTAAATCTTCAACCAGCACTTCTTCTAATTGATAATTTTCATTTAATCTTTTAGCTTTTTTAGGACTGAGTGACATTAAATTGGTTATTTCTCGGCGGCTCTTTCCTTCCACATAATCTTCCAAAAAATGAACGCCCGCAAAAATAAAAATTAACACTGCGCCTTCTAGTGCTTCACCTAACAACACCGTACCAATCGCAGCTAATGTCATCAATACATGTGCATTAGGTGTAAAGCGATGCCGGATTTTCGTTTTCTCAATGGTATCTTCTACTCCTTCAAACATCACATAATAACCAGAAATGAACAGTGACAAAGCAAAAAGTACTTGTTTGAGCATTGGCGAAAGTGGCAATATCAATGCCAAAATAGTTAAAATAATTCCCAAAAAATATAATGATAAAGCTGTTTTTGATTCATGATGATGACCTTCATGAGAATGTGCATGATGGTATTCACAATCATGATGATGTATATGATGAATATCCATAATAATCCCTACTTTCTTTTTATCAATTCCCTTGCTATACTCATAGTATAAACTATACCTTAAAGGGAGACTCAAGAGTTATTGTGGAAAAATCTCAACTTTTTACCATTCATCAATTAGCTAAATTTACCGGCATCCCCATTAAAGCCCTACGTTATTATGAAAAAATTCAAATATTAACCCCACGATATATCGATGAAACCAATCGTTATCGGTATTATTCATATGATCAAGTTACTTATGTCAATATTATTAAAATGTGTGCAAATTATGGGATTCCACTGAAAAAAATTCAAGAATTTATGATTCAAGACAATAAAATAGATATGCAAAAAATCATCAACTTGATGCAACAACTATTAGAAGAAAAGCAAAATCAATTACAAAAAGACCGCGCCTTCTTACATAATTTACAAAGTCAGATAAATATTTCTAAACAAGTCCACCAATCCCATGAACTATCAGTCACTAAAGATCATAATGACTATTTATTACAACCTTTCGAAGGAGAATTCTTTACTAGTGAATATTATGTTGGTTTACAAAAAATGTTGGAATGTATCCAAGAAAGACATATTCAATACTATAATCGTATGGGATGCTTTATCTGTTGGCAAAACGGAGAATTAAAAAAATATCTAGTCTTAGAAATTGAAGGACATACCAAGCAAACAGCGAACCTTCAAATCCTTCATTTACAAAACCAAGAAGCTTGTATTTGTCATATTCAAAAAAATAAGCTTAATCAACAACTAGAGCAACTAATCCAAAAAGGCTTTCATCAGTTCTTAATATTAGAAACTTTTGAAGCCACCTACCACATGCACCATCCTCATTTAGAACTACAAATGATGCACTAAAAAAGGACACGACTCAACGCGTCCTTTTTCCTATTTAAAAATATAATCCTTTAACAATAAGGCAACAATAAATTGAATAGCAAAGATAACAGGCAATCCATAACGAAACATAAATTTTCTCGTTTTATGTTGGAAGGCTACCATCCCTAATAGACCGCCGACACTTCCGCCAATTATCGATAGTCCAAATAATGTTGCCTCACTAATTCGCCATTTATGACGCATAGCACGCTGTTTATCAACCCCAAACACACAAAAAGTCAATAAGTTTATCACTCCAAAATAAATATAACCAAACATTTTATCACCTTCTTATGTATTATTGAAAAACATTATAGTCTAAGAGAGATGAAAATGAAAATCATTGACATAAAACTTTGATAAATCTTAATAGAAACGGTAAAGAAATAAATGCAAGTGGTTGGGCCATTTGGATTCCCATTAAACCATAAATATTTGGCAATAGATAAATTAATGGAATGAAAAACAAACCATTTTGCGCACAGGCTAAAAAGGTTGCTTTCCCACTATTACCAGTACTTTGGAAAATCATATTGGCAATCGATACAGGTGGTAAAAATAATTGAGCCACACAAGAAATTCTCAGTGCCAATACACCGATGCTTAATATCGCTGCATCATGTCTGAAGAAATGAATCAATTCAGATGCGAAAATAAAGCTAGCAATACTTAATACAGCGATGACTAAACTTGAAAATCCCCACGTAAAAAGAATTCCTTGTTTCACCCGTTGAAATTTTTTTGCCCCGTAATTAAAAGAGGATACAGGTTGGAAACCTTGCTCAATCCCCACACAAACAGAAAACATCAATTGCATGCACTTAGCCACAATACTCATCGCCGCAATACAAGCATCTTCATAAAGACCAGCTTGGACATTCAAACATAGATTAGACAGACTATTCAAACCTTGACGTGTTAAACTTGGAAAACTATTTTTAATAATATTTAACATCAGTTTTGGACTAAAAATCAAATATCGCCATTCAATTCTACTTTGTGAAAGCTTTTGAGCAAACATCGCAAAAAGGATAAACATACTTATATACTGCGAAATAGCCGTAGAAAGACCAGCGCCTTGAATTCCTAGATGAAATGTAAAAATCAAGATGGGTTCTAAAATCGTATTTAATACCTGACCTGTGACAAGTCCTACCATCGCAAATTTCGCAAGCCTTCATAACGCAAAATATTATTCATAACACAACTAGTTGTAAACGCAGGCACCGCAATTAATATGTAAAAATCGTAACTTTTCGCATAAGGTAAAATAGTTGGCGTACTCCCTAAAAAACGCATCAAAGGAGTAATCAACCAAAGACCAAGAAACAAGAAAAAATGCCCATTAAAAAAGCCATCGCAAAACCAGTTGTACTATATTGGCGCGCTCGTTCAATTTCTCTTGCACCTAATAAACGACTGATCCAACTACCCGAACCATGCCCACACATAAAACCGAATGCCTGCAAAATCGCCATTAAGCTAAATAATATTCCCACAGCACCACTAGCAGAAACACTAATTTTTGAAACAAAATAAGTATCTGCGGCATTATAAATCGTTGTAATCAACATGCTGATAACCGTTGGTACACATAAAGATAAAATCAGCTTATTGACTGGCATTTCCGTCATTTTACGATAATGGATTTCTGCTCTTTTTTTCACTGCTTCTTCCATAAGTCATCTTCTTTCTAAACTTCGACTTTTCTTATTCAGTTAAAGGTTCAAGATAATTGACCTTTTTCCCATGCTCATGCGCATATTGAATTTCAGAGGCCGTGCTCTTACCAATATAGCCCCCAACATTAATCACAAAAATTTCATCTGCTAAATCGATTTTACGCTTGTGCATATCATCAAGCATCGTTTTTGTCTGACCATCCCAAGCTTCAACATCACCTGAATGACCAAACAATCCCACACTAATCACAATATTCCCTTTAAGTGTCAAATCCTTCTGTGCTTTTATGAACTCATCTTTGAAGCGTGTACTACCACATAGCGTAATAATTTTATAGTTGCCAATCATTTTAAAAACCTCGATTCCATGAAAATAACCGCTAACCAAAATCGGCTAGCGGACAGTCGATAGTCTTTCAAGCTGTTGCGTTAATTGTTTAAAATCAATTATTCTTGCCTGGCGATGAAATTCTTTGCCTGAGTGAAATAAAATCACAACTGGCGCAGTAAACAAACTTAATTGTCCTTTTAACATCGGCACTTTTTCTAAATCAACAAAGTAAGCAGGAAATTCATAACGCTGAATCAATCGCTCAATCTTAGGAAAATCCGCCATACAGACACTACAATTGACTTGTTCGCCATAAAGAAGAAAAGTTTGTTTTTCATCTAATAATTTTTGATAGCTTTCAAAATTTTGAATTTGAAACATTTTAAGCCTCGTAACTATCTAATTGTGGATAAAAAGCTTGTAATAATTGTGCTGATTTTTGTAATCCAGCTAATTCTTCATCGGTTAATTTAATTTCCACAATTTCTTTGGCACCTGTTGAATCAATAATTGTTGGTACACTTAAGAAAGCTTTCTCAACACCATATTCCCCATTTAATTCAACAGTTACTGGATAGATACGGTTTTCGTTAAAGAGAATCGATTTTGCAATAGCCGTTGTCGCAGCCGCAATACCGTAACAAGTATTCCCTTTACGATTAAAAATTTCCCAACCAGCTTTGATCGTTTTTTGTAATAAAATATCTTTCGTCACATCTTTTGTGCGAGTCGCATTATCAGCTAGAACATCTTCTACCTTCTTACCGCCAATGGTTGCACTACTCCAAGCCACCATTTCGCTATCCCCATGCTCACCAATAACAAAAGCTTGAACACTCTTAGAATCCAAATCATACATTGCGCCTAATTCACAACTTAAGCGGGCACTATCAACAGTTGTACCACTACCAATCACACGATGAGCGGGTAGACCAGATAATTTACGTACATAATAAGTCATAATATCCACTGGGTTTGAAACGATTAAAAAGATACCATCAAAACCAGAGACCATCACACTATTAACAATGCTAGTCATAATTTTAATACTTGGTGCTAACATCTTCAAACGGTCATTAGATTCTTTAGGCATAGGTGCTGAAGCCGTGATAATCACGATATCTGCATCTTTACAATCACTATATTCCCCAGCTGTTACCTTAATATTTCGATTTAAAAAATGAATGGATTGTTGTAAGTCCATCGCTTCGGCATAGGCTTTTTCTTTATTTACATCGATTAACACAACCTCAGCACATAATCCTTGACTAATAATACTATAAGCAGTTGTCGCACCTACATTACCGATACCGACAATGGCTACTTTTGAATTTTTAAAATCCATGATAATCCTCCAATTATTACATTTAATTACATTTCTTATTTATTCTATCACAAAAATTCTCAAGATGAAATGAATCTGCCTTTGTTACTTTTCATGACGTTTTGCCGAATAATTTTGGATAATCACCTTTATCACTTGAACACGACCGAACATTTTTTCATCAAATTCAAAATTGCGGTTCGTTTGTGTTTTCATCAGACATTCCATCGCTCGTATCTTTTCTTGTGAATCAGTCACAATGTATGCTTGCCCTTCTCCCATCAATGAACCAAAGGCAGTAGAATACTTACATGGATTATCGCCTCCATCGATGGCTTCAACATCCGCGGTAATTTCGATAAAAACATTAGGATTATGGGCAATCACATCAAACTTTCTGCCTGCCTTAGACCCATGCATATACAAAATAAGTTGTTCATTTTGCCATTGATAGCCATAATTTAAGGGGACGATATAAGGAAAATCACCATCAATCATGCCTAAATGCACGACTTTGCCTTTTTCTAATATCTCTTCTATTTGAGCTAATTCGGTCACTTCTCGATCTTTTCGACGCATTTTTTCACCTACTTAAATTAAGATTCCTTTACAATGATCGATTTCATGTTGGATAATTTGTGCTGTAAAATCAGTAAAGGTAGCTCGTTGTTTTTTAAATTGATCGTTAAAATAAACCACTTCAATTTTTTGATAACGAACGGTGGGCCGTACACCGACTAATGATAGACAGCCTTCCTCAGTCTCATATGGATTTTCTTTTTTTACAATTTTTGGATTATACATCACAGCGGGTCCAAGAGGCGTTTGGATAGCGATAATCTGCTTTTGAACACCAATCATATTCGCAGCTAATCCGACACATCTCTCCTGATTTGCTTGAAGTGTGTCCAACAAATCTTGCGCATGCGGTTTATCCTGAGCCGTTGCACGTTGACTAGGTTGTTGTAAAAAGAAAATATCGTGATTAATTGCTCGAATCATTTATTCACTCAACCTTCCATACTTACTTAATAATACTTTCAAATCTGCTAAAGCTTGGTTCTCTGATATAACTTGAATTCCTTGCATTCCCAAACTTTGTGCGGCTTCAATATTACCTTTAATGTCATCTAAAAACACACAATTTTGAGCCTCTAGCCCATATTTATCCAATAGATATTGATAAATTGCTACATCAGGCTTCACCATTTCTACTTCATAAGATAATACTTTTCCGTCCAAGATTTCATCAATGGGTAAATAGCCATTTTTTGCTAAATCATAATAGGATGCTGCAGTATTTGAGAGCACAAAAAGTTTATATCCTTGCTTTTTTAATTCTTGCGCATAGTCTTGCATTTTGGTAAAAACATCTGCATACTCATACCAATGATAATAAATTTGTCGTAAACTTTCTTGATAAGAGTCATCCAAAAGCGCCAAAGACATATGATAGGCTTTATCTGCATCTAATTCACCGGTATCTTGTCTTGGCCAATAACCCGAAGTAAAAATAGCTGTTCTTAGCTTGGCAATTCGCGCTTCATCTGTTTCAATTAAATGTAAAAATTTCTCTGGGTTCCATTCAATTAATACGTTGCCCATATCATAAATGATTGTATCTATCATCGTGATGCCCCCTTACTTTATTCGTTAATTCAAAAAGTTTTATCTAAAAAACCTGCTTCCCGATTCGGATAATCATTTCACCATAATTAAATATTTCTACTTGAGCAGATACAGGAATTTGATTTTTCCATAGCCAGCCAACAAAAAATGTGGAATAGCCATTATGCAACTCAGTGATAATTTCAAATTCTTGATGATCGTACTGTTGAATAAAGTCCTGCATGGCTATCCTTTGTCCTGAAAACTTTTCCTCTGAAAGTACACCATCGTAAACCAAAACCCAACAATCTTCCAAATTGCACTTTGTAAAAATAACTTCTGCTTCAAATCCATGTTCTTCCCCACTCGAAGAAAGGTAAAAAACTTTATCTATATTAAAAACCAGATGATCATCCGCAAAAGTAATTTTCTTAATTCTGCTGTCATGAAGACCGTATTCAACAATCGCATTTCTATTTCTAATCATTTCCCTCATGAAAATTGCTCCATTCCTTTTCGTTCATTATAACAAAATATCTGAGCAAAAAAAATAAGCGGACAAAAACAACCTCTGAAAACAAGCATTAACATCGCGTTTCCAAAGGTTGAAAAGATTATTTCGTAATAAACTCGGTGGTATGCGGCAATAACACCACATCGCCCACTAATTTCGCAAAAATATCGAACTGTTCTTCAGGAAGGTTTAAGGTAGTCAGTTGTTCTAACTTCACGGTTTGATTGACAGAAGAAAGATTAAGAAGAAGAATACTCATCTTTTTCTGGTTAAATCGCACAATGCCAAAAATATTTTCATCATAAAACAGCGCAAATTCTCCATCAACTAATACTTTTTGAGCATTGCGATGACTAATCCAACGATGATAAATCTGATAACTTGCTTCATTCACATTTTCCCACGGATAAAATTTCCGATTTTGTGGATCTTTGCAACCAGTTAACCCAGCCTCATCGCCATAATATACACAAGGCACGCCAGGTACATACATCATCATTGCCACAGCTTGTTCTAATTTTTTCACATCTTCATGAAGCATTGTCGCGATTCGTTCGGTATCATGTGTGCCTAAATTATTAAACAAATTATAGAAAATATCACGAGGATAATTTTCATATAACTGCATAAAGCGATGCGCAATTTGTTTAGGGGTTTTTTGATGATTTAATAAGTCTAATACTGCATCTCTAAAAGGATAGTTCATCACACTATGCAAATGATCACCAAGGATATATTTTCGGCGCGTATTATAGGAAACCTTGTTGGAGGCATCTTCCCATACTTCACCAATTAGTACTTTATCTTTAAAATGATTTAATTGATGACGAATCCCTTGAATAAATTCGTCCGGAAGTTCATCTGCAACATCTAGACGCCAACCATCAATTCCTTTATCCAACCAGTGAGCAACCACGCTTTCATCTGCTTTAAAAATAAAATCTTGAAAACTTTCATCTTCTTTATTGATTTGCGGTAAATCCTTTATGCCCCACCATGAGCGATATCTATCTGGATAATGATCAAATTCAAACCAACTAAAATACAAACTATGCGGATTACGTGCAGCACCATTATGTTTGCCGTATGCACCGTCATAGTTAAAATATTGACTATGACGGCCCACATGACTAAAGACACCATCTAAAATCAAGTGCATATCATTTTTGTGCAACTCATTCACTAGTGCTACAAAATCTTCGTCCGTTCCTAAGACAGAATCAATCTTAAAATAATCAGCTGTATCATAGCGATGGTTACTACGAGCTTCAAAAATCGGATTCAGATAAAGAGCATTCACACCTAATTTTTTTAGATAAGGAATTTTCTTCATAATCCCTTTTAAATTACCACCATAAAAATCCCAACGAACTACTTCTCCATCAGAATTTTTTATATACATTGGTTCATCTTGCGTTTGCCCATAGATGAAACTATTTGGTTTTGGTTGATTAATTACACCATTCTCGTTGCCATTAAAAAAACGATCAGGAAAAATTTGATAAAAGATACTTTCACGATACCATTTTGGTGCTTCATCTTTTTGATTAAAGCATGTTAGTTGATAATCCCATACAGATTCCGCACAATCATAAATTTGACCGACACCACCGAGCTCATTAGAACCATAATAAACGCTATGAACTTCTCCGTTTTCTTGATAAATAATCTCAAATGAATAGTAGTAGAGCCCGGCTTCTTTATCTAATTTAAATTGACATTGATAAAGACTCTTATCAATCTTATGCATATCTATTTGCTGATTTTCATGTCCATCTTTATGAATGGCTAAACTAACACGGTGCACATCCAGCTCGCTAACCCGTATCGTGAAACTAACCACTTTTCCTTTTTCAACTGCTCCAAATGGTCGTTTATATTTACTGGACCAAGGATTGTAATAAATCTCCAAAATCTTAATTCCTCTTTTCCTTATAAAGGTTCACTGGTTCAATTTGCCAGATATCTTCAGCATATTTCATTACTGTGTAGTCAGCAGAGAAGATACCAGATTTTGCAGTATTCGTCAAGCTCATCTTACGCCATTTTGTTTGATCTAAATAATCTTGACTGACTTGTTCTTGAACTTTACAATAAGGTTCAAAATCTTTTAATAAGAAGAATTCATCATTATATTTCAATAGAGAATCAAAAATTTCTTGACCTTCACGTTGAATATTTGGAATCGTACCATCTACAAAGGCATTTAGCACACGACGAACGACTGGATCTTGATCGTAAATGGCTTGAGCAGAATAATCCCCTTTTTCATAATAACGATAAACTTCATCTTCTGTTAAACCAAAGACATAAATATTATCGGCACCTACATAATCGCGAATCTCAACGTTTGCGCCATCCATCGTTGCCATTGTTACAGCACCATTTGCCATTAATTTCATATTACTTGTACCAGAAGCTTCTTTAGTTGCTAGCGAAATTTGTTCACTGACATCTGCTGCTGGAATAATGATTTCGGCAAGCGAAACATTGTAGTTTGGTAAGAAAACAATCTTCATCTTATCGCCAATATCTGGATCGTTATTGATTAAATTGGCTGTTTCATTAATTGCTTTAATAATTGATTTCGCATATGTGTAGCTTGGAGCAGCTTTTGCACCAAAAATCCAGACACGTGGTACAAAATCACGATTTGGATCATCTTTTAAATCTAAGTAACATTTCACAATATGCAATAAATTCAATAATTGACGTTTATAAGCATGTAGACGTTTAATTTGTACATCAAAAACAGCATTTGGATTAACCTCAATGTTGCAAGTTTCTTTGATGTATTTAGCAAGACGAACTTTATTTTTATGTTTGGCATCGGCTAATAATTCCAATACACGGTCATCATCATAATAATTCATCAACATTTGCAAGTCCGTTGGTTCTTTACGCCATGAAGTGCCAATCGTTTCATCTAATAGATTAGCTAAAGGTTCATTAGATAATTGTAACCAACGTCTTTGTGTAATCCCATTTGTTTTATTATTAAAACGTTCAGGATATAGTACATAAAAATCATGCAATACCACTGATTTTAATAAGTCAGAGTGAAGTTTAGCCACACCATTTGTACTATGACTACCAATAATACTCAAGTTCGCCATATGAATTTGGTCTCCTTGAATAATACGTGTACGTTGAATTAAATCATCTGGGTATAAACCTTGTAAATTTGTCACAAAACGACGATCAATTTCTTCAATGATTTGATACATTCGAGGCAAGTGATATTTCACCATTGAAACAGGCCATTTTTCAAGCGCTTCTTGCATGATAGTATGATTTGTATAGCTCATCATACTTACTGTTAATCCCCAAGCTTTTTCCCATGATAGATCGAATTCATCAAGTAAAATACGCATCATTTCAGGTACACATAAGGCAGGGTGCGTATCATTAATGTGAATAGCAATATATTCATTGATGCGACTAATTGGCATTTTCGTTTTCTTATAGTAACGAATAATACTTTGAATCCCTGCTGAAACAAAGAAATACTCTTGCGTCAAACGAGTTAAACGACCTTGTTCGTTGGAATCATCTGGATACAATACAGCTGTTAAATCTTCAACCATCCGTCGTTCTTCAATACTACGATATTTTCCTTCTTCAGAGGCTGGAATTTCTACACTCCATAGACGTAAAGTATTTACTGTATCATTTTCATAACCAACAACACCTGTATCATATGGCACAGCTTTTAAGATTCGTTCGTTTTCAGCAACTGGTTTTAAACTACCATCAGGCATTGGTTTCATATAAACGTTACCACCGAAATGGACGTTAACTGATTCGCTTTCACGACGAACTTCCCATACATTGCCACTCTTTAACCAAGCATCCGGCAATTCGACTTGATATCCGTCAACAAATTGTTGTTTGAACAAACCATAGTCATAACGAATTCCATTACCGTTACCTGGTAATTCACGTGAAGCCAAACAATCTAAGAAACAAGATGCTAAACGACCTAAGCCACCATTTCCTAAAGCCATATCATTTTCGACACGAAGGACATCATCAAAGTCAAAGCCAAAATCTTCTACTGTATCACGCACCATATCCAACATACCTAAGCTTAATAAATTACTCTTCAACATGCGTCCTGGCAAAAACTCAATAGAAAAATAATAAGATTGTTTTTGTTTATGCTCTAAATAACGTTGACGTGTACGATGCCATGAATCCGCATAGCTTGCTCGTACAATTTGACCAATAGCAACAAACAGCTCATTTGGTGTTGCTGTTTCAATTTCCATCGCAAAATTTTCTCTTAATCTTTTTCTTAAATCTTCAATAAATTCATCACGTGTCATTACTTGACGTTCCGACATCTTCTTTTCCCCCTCGTATGTATGTCTAAATAAATCAAATGACATTGAAAGGCAAAACTCCAAAAAGATGAAACCTCTTGGAAATTTTGCCTTATTCAGCTTTAATCATTAAAGGATTGAATTATATAATTGTAAATAAATCATACAACTTTGATGCCAACTGAAATCACGACTCATCGCATTTTGAACCAATTGATCCCAATATTGCCGATGATTTGCATATAAATCAACAGCTTGTAAGAGTGTTTGCATCATAATAAATGGTCTAAAGTCATTAAATCCAAATCCCGTACCTTCATTGGTAATTGGGTTGTAAGGAACAACTGTATCTTTCAAACCACCGATTTCATGAACAACAGGTAAAGTACCATATCTCATCGCCACCATTTGTGATAAGCCACATGGTTCAAAAGCAGAAGGCATTAAGAATATATCTGAGCCTGCATAAATCAATTGAGCCAAACCTAAATTAAAATCAATATTGATTGCACATTTTTCTGGATAACGTGCCCCAATTTGACTAAAGGCAGCTTCAAATCGCGGATCACCTGTACCTAACAAGACAAATTGAACATCAAATTGCAATAGATTTTCTAACTCTTCCACAACCAAATGGAACCCTTTTTGATAAGTTAGACGACTAACCACCCCAATGACTGGAACATCTTCACGTTGTGGTAAATGCATCTTTTCTTGCAATAGTCGCTTGTTTTCAGCTTTACCACTTAAATCCTCTTTTGAATAATGATAGGATAAATGCCTATCCGTTTCTGGATTATTGACTTCCATATCAATACCATTGACAATCCCTGATAATTTACTATTCTCCATTCTTAAAATGATATCAAGTCCACAACCAAATTCACGAGTTTGGATTTCTTGTGCATAAGAAGGTGAGACTGTGGTAATCTTATTGGCATATAGAATTCCAGCTTTCATAAAGTTTACACAGTTTTCAAATTCAATGGTCCCATCATCGTAACGCTCAGCTGACATACCAAATAAATCAGATAAGACGCTACGATTAAACTTGCCTTGGAATTCCAAATTATGAATAGTCAAGACAGTTTTAATAGGACGATACGCTTCAATCCAATGATATTTTTCACGTAATAAAAATGGAATCATTGCTGTATGATAATCATTTACATGCAAGATATCTGGGATAAAATCAACTCTTTCCATCATTTCAATAATGGCTTGTTGGAAAAAGGCAAATCTTTCACCATCATCATAATATCCATATAATTGATCACGATTAAAATAGTATAAGTTGTCAATGAAATAATATCTGACATCCCCTAATTTCAAAGTTTTAATGCCACAATATTGACTGCGCCAACCCACTTTTACTTCAAAATTTAAGACATCATCTACTTTTTCTTTATAAGTTTCATTCATCTTTTCGAAGTAAGGCATGACTACAGCAACTTCCACGCCTTCTTTTGCTAAAGCTTTAGGAAGTGCACCAGCGACATCGCCTAAGCCACCTGTTTTAAAAAAAGGAGCACATTCACTTGCTGCAAATAAAATTTTCATTAATTCATTAGCCTCCAATAATATCTTCTGTTACATTACTTGCTTTAGATACCACTACTGGATTTTCTGGTGTACCAATAATTGAAACATGGTCCGCTACTTTACAATTTTTATCTAAAACTGCATATTGAATTTTAGCTCCTTCACCGATTACACAAGAAGAATGAACTAAGGAATCTTCAATTTTAGCACCTTGTTTAACCACTACTGTACGGCCAAGTATAGAATGAACAACTTCACCTTCAACTTCACAACCAGTACCAAACTGTGCGTTATTAACAACTGCAGAATCAGAGTAGTAAGTTGGAAATTCATTATGAACTTTTGTATAGATTTTTTGGTTTGCATACATTAATGAATTGAACTTAGCTGGTGTCAACATATCCATATTTGCTTTATAGTAAGATTTCACATCAAAAATATTACTTAAATAACCAGTATATTCATACGCAGTAGCATTTTCATCAATCATTGAACGCAAACAACTTTCCACGTGAGTCCAAACACCCTCTTTTTGACTTTGACGTAAAGCTGCTAAAAGTCGTTCTACTTTTACAATATAAATATCGGTACAAAGATTAGCAATTTCACCTTCAGCTACATCTTTCCCGCTTGTTTTGCTCGCTACTTTACCGTCTTCATTAAAATTCAATACCAAATCGGTATCGTAAATATCTTCTCTTGGCATTTTTTTGTATACAACGGTTAAATCGCTATGTTCTTCATGTAATAAATGAATATTTAATAAAGCCTTTAAATCAATATTACATAAAACTTTACTACTGAAATAAACCATATATTTTGATTTTGCTTTTTCTAAATAATCAATAACAGCATCGTAATAGCCATTGTGCTCTTTCATTTTTTCTGCTTCTCGTTCAAACAAATGAATGAAGAAACGGTTATTGATACCGTCAAGATTCCATTCAGTCCCACCTCCTAAATGGTCAAAAACAGAACGACTTTCATCGTAGTTAAACACCATAAATACTGAATGGATATTAGAATTAGCGATAGATGATAAATTAAAGTCAATTAAGCGATATTTACTATCAAATGGCAAAGTTGCCACAGGGCGATGATCCGTTAATGGAGCTAACCCTTCATAATTATGCAGATTTCCTAAAAAAGCACACATTCTATTAGTCTTCATCAGCAGCCACTCCAATCACTTCAGAATATCCAACGACAGCAATTTCATCTGTACCATCGATTACTGCGTTATCACCAATAATTGCATTTTCACCAATAATGGCACGGTTAATTGTTACATTTTTACCAATTGTTGCGCCAGACATAATTACACTGTCTTTTACACTTGCACCTTCTTTTACTTGTACTTCATCAGAAAGAATAGAGTGATCAACGGTACCAGCAATATAACAACCATCAGAAATTAAAGAGTTTTTAGCTGAACCAGTTTCAGTAATTGAATGAGGTGGCGCAATACGGTTTTTAGAATAGATTCGCCATGATTTATCACGCATTGCTAAATCTAGGCTAGGATCAATAAATTCCATATTTGCTTCCCATAATGAATCAATTGTACCCACATCTTTCCAATATCCACTGAATCGATAAGCAACCACATTTTCACCACTATCAAGATAGAATGGAATGACGTTTTTACCGAAGTCATTCATATCATTTTCTTTTGTATGGCTGTTCATTAAGACATTACGTAAACGGCCCCAGTTAAAGATATAGATACCCATTGAAGCCAAATTATTTTTTGGTTCTTTTGGTTTTTCTTCAAATTCAATGATACGATCATTTTCATCTGTATTCATAATACCAAAACGTGAAGCTTCATGCATTGGTACTTCAATAACTGCAACCGATAAAGAAGCATTATTTTTCTTATGGTTTAACAACATATCTTCATAGTCCATTTTGTAAATATGGTCACCAGACAAGATAAGTACATATTGAGGGTCCATTTGATCAATATAATCAATATTTTGGAAGATAGCATGCGCAGTACCTTCAAACCATTTACTACCTTCTGAACTTGAATAAGGTTGTAAAACGGTCACCCCTGTATTAATCCCACTCAATCCCCAGCTAGAGCCATTTCCGATATGGCTATTTAAAGCAAGCGGTTGATACTGTGTCACAACACCTACATTTTTAATACCGGAGTTCGCACAATTACTCAATGTAAAATCGATGATACGGTAACGACCTCCAAAAGGAACAGCTGGTTTGGCAATATTTTTTGTCAATTTTCCTAAACGGGTACCTTGACCACCAGCTAAAATCATTGCAAGCATTTCAGTTTTCATTCATTCGGTGAAATAATTCACCTTTCCCTCCTTTCGACAGCACAACAAAATTTATTTAGAACGAACATTCACTTTCTTAGGTTTGATAATTAAGGCACCTAACGAAGGAACAATCGTCTGAATCTGATAGTGAAAATCCTTATAGGACTTTTTCTCAGCTGTCATTGGCGCATTAGGTTTTACCCAAGTTCCGCCGAATTCTGCCATTTCTGTATTTAATAATTCCTCATATTCACCAGCATAAGGAACACCAATTGCAAAGTCTTTACGTTCGACAGGTGCAAAATTGATAACAAAAATCAAGAAGTCTTTTTTAGTCTTGCCACGGCGGATAAAACTCAAAACAGAATCTTCGCTATTATCTGCGTCAATAAATTCAATCGTTGTATTTTCATCATCTAATTCCCAGAGTGAACGTTCATCATGATACAGTTGATTTAAAACTTTGGTGAAGTGTTGCATTTTGGCATTCATATCATCTTGTAAATCGCGCCATTCAAGACCTTCAGCATATTTCCATTCCAAAAACTGTCCCCATTCACTACCCATAAAGAGTAATTTTTTACCTGGATGAGCCATTTGGAAAGTATACATATTACGAAGATGGGCAAATTGTTTGTAACGATCGCCCCACATCTTATGCATTAAACTCTTCTTACCATGCACCACTTCGTCATGAGAAAGTGATAGAATAAAGTTTTCGTTAAACATGTACATAAAAGAGAATGTGGCTAAGTTGAAATGATATTTACGATAGACCGGATCCATCTCATAAAATTTCAAGATATCATTCATCCACCCCATATTCCACTTGTAATCAAAGCCTAGCGCTCCTGTTTCAATCATGCCAGTAACCTTGGTATCAGCAGAACTTTCTTCAGCAATCATAACAACTTCTGGATGAGCCAATTTAATCACTGCATTCATCTTTTGTAAGAAGTAATAGCCTTCTAAATTGCGATTACCTCCTTCATGATTTGGGTGCCATTCACCTTCGTCGTAATCGCGATAAATCATATTAGAAACCGCATCTACCCGAATACCATCTAGATGGAAAGTCTCTAACCAAAACATCGCACTAGACAGAATAAAACTTTGAACTTGTGGTTTCCCTAAATCAAAATTAAGTGCACCCCAACGGATATTTTTTGCACGCCATTCTTCTTGATATTCATAAGTTGGCGTACCATCATAATACGCTAATGCATCATAATTCACACAAAAATGCCCAGGAACCCAGTCCATAAATACCCCTATATTGTTTAAATGACATTGTTCAACAAAATCTTGAAATTCCTCAGGTGTACCATATTCGTGAGCTAAAGCAAAATAGCCCGTTGTTTGATACCCCCATGAAGCAGCTAAAGGATGCTCGGTCAATGGCATAAACTCCACATGTGTATAATGCATTTCTACCAAATAAGGAATTAATTCTTCTGCCAATTCACTAAAAGTATAGGCAGTACCATCTGCATGACGTTTCCATGAACCAGCATGTACTTCATAGATATTCATTGGACGTTTAAAGAAATTGGAACGTTTTTGACGACCTTTCCATAAACCATCTTTCCACTTTTTAGCCGGTAAATGGTAAACTTCAGCAGCATTATTTGGTCTAGCTTCATAACGGATTGCCATTGGATCAAACTTCATACATTCCGTGCCATCAGCTTGACGAATCTTATACTTATAAAGCTGACCTTTAATATCTTGCTCGACAGAAATCTCCCAGATGCCAGAATCTCTTTTTTTCATCGGCATTGAATCAGCCCACTGGTTAAAGTCTCCTTGTAACCAAACTTGTTGCGCATTTGGTGCCCAAACTCGGAAAGTGTAGGACCCATCTGCAAACTGACAACCTAACAGATGATGCAGATAAAAATTTTCACCTGTCAAAAAATGTTGTTCAGCTTCTAAAAATTCTTTGGTACTTGTCATAAAATCGCCTACCCTTATTAACCATTTCTTACCTATTAGAACATTTAATAGATAAATAACAACCAACAATTTACAATATCAGTATAACACTTTCTAAAGATAATAACTAATAAAATTGTGCAAATTTCTTCAAAAAAAATATTATTCTAAAGATAAAACAGTTTACTTAAATATTATTAGCGAAAAACCCTAATAAAATTAATATTATTTAGCTTCCTCCAATTCGATATTGACAAATCATTAATTTTATTTAGTAAAATATTTTTCACAAGCTTATCGGATATAACAAAATGTGCTACTTTTTCTGAAAGTTGCAAAAAGTTATTGTAAACGCATAATATAACTTTGAAAAAATATTTGAAAGTTTGTGAATAGCGTTGTTTTATTTTTCATATTTTCAAAAATTGCAAAAAATAGTCTGGATTATTCCTTATCTAGAAATAAATTCAGACTATCTCAAACAATATTTATTTTTAATTACCCACGTTTTCTAATGATATATTTTGAATTAAATTTACATCGTTATTGTTTAGCATTTGCGTCAATATCATTCTTTGTTCGCAAGCCGATTTTTGAGCAAACTTTTCTAGTAACACAGGTGCAATATTTACATGTGCATCCAATAACAAATTTGGCGCGAATACTAATTGTTCTTCTCTTTGTACAAGGCCAAAATGGATTGCTGACTGAACAAAGATAGAATCCCTGATACGACGGCGTTTATGTAGAATTTTATCGAATAATGCTTCATATTGGTCTAATAAATATTGCGCATCGACATCACCCAACAAGTTATACATGTCAATATATTTGTCTAAATGCATTTGCTGCTGACAGGCTTGTAAATATCCTGCAAGATGTTGCCCAGTTACCTCATTATAAAGCATCTCGATGTGCATATATCCATTCGATAGTACATCAAAATGAACAAACATAGCCATATCCATCGCATAAAAGCTATCATTTTCTAATGGTTTTAAATTTCTAGCTAATTCAATCATAGTCGTTGGATTAACAACCTCGTTAAATGCATTATCTTTGATGATTTCACTATAAATTGGGAAATGCAAAGTATATCTTCTTGCTTGGCGCCTAATCAGACCATAAGCAATTAAAGTATCTAAGCGTTTATCAAAATGTGCATCAGTAGTTAAATCAGCTTTTAATTGACGTAGCGTAACATCTTGGTGTGTATTTAAATACTGTACCATTTCCATAAAAAAAGAGCTATGAATTAATGGTGCTATTTTCTGGAATTTTTGTCCATAAAAGAATTCCATAAAAACCTCCAAACATCCTAAAAAAATAAAAAATCAGCAAAAAGCACAATGCCTTCTACTGATTTTAAGTCTTAACTTAACCTTCAAATGCAGCAGTTAATTGAGGAACCACTTGTTTTTTACGTGACACAACACCTTTTAATAGTGCACGGTTGTTGTCGAGAGTTACATTAAAGGCTTTCTCAACATTTTCTTTTGGTTCACCCACAATTAAAATTTCAGAATCACTATCTAAAATATTTGTAACGACTAACACAAATAAATCATAGCCATTAGCAGCATTTGCCTCTTGCATAGCTGATTCTAATTCAGATTGACGCGCAAAAACTTCAGCCAAATCAACAGTATTTACTTGAGCGATTCTTAAGTTGCTACCACCCATTGGGAAGCTTTTAGCATCTAGATCAATTAATTCAACTGCTGATTTAGTTCCTAAGTTTGTACCTGCTTTTAACATTTCCAAACCATAACTTTCTAAATCAACACCAGCAATCTCAGCAAGTTCTTTTGCAGCTTGAACATCTTCTTGTGTGCAAGTAGGTGATTTAAATAATAAAGTGTCAGATACAATAGCAGAAAGCATAATTCCCGCAATATTTTTTGGAACTTCAACATTATTTTCTTTATATAGTTTCAAAATGATTGTTGAAGTACAGCCAACTGGTTCTGCACGATAATATAATGGATTTGCTGTTTGGAAGTTTGCAATACGATGATGATCAACGACTGCTAATATTTCCACTTTTTCAATATCAGCAGCACTTTGTTGGAATTCATTGTGATCTACCAACATCACTTGTTCCACTTCATTAGCCACAGTTTCAACCACACGTGGGGCAGTTAACCCAAAGTGATTTAAAGCAAAAGCTGTTTCTTCATTTGGTTCACCCAAAGCCACTGCCTCAGCATCTTTACCTAATTCTTTTTGTAAGTTCGCAAATGCAATCGCTGCACCAATTGCATCAGTATCTGGATTTTGATGTCCGAAAACTAAAATTTTTGACATTTTCTCCACTCCAATCTATTTTATCTAATCATCATGATAACAAAAATAGAGAAAGAATCAATATAAAAATCAATTCTTTCTCAAAAAATTAGTGCGCTAAATAGCCTTTGTATTGATCTACATGTAACAATTCACGTGCATTTTTAATTCGATCTTGTTCTGGTGGATTAATCCCTTCCAATGGATATTCTAAACCTAGTTTATCCCATTTAAATTTACCCATTGTATGATAAGGCAATACTTCTACTTTTTCGACATTATTTAAAGTTTGAATAAACGCATCTAAACGAATCAAGAATTCATCATAATCGGTTCTTTGAGGAACTAAGACATGACGAATCCAAACAGGTTGACCGACCTCAGACAAATATTGAGCCATTTCTAAAATATTGTCATTACTTTGACCAGTTAATTCTTTATGGCCTTGATTATCAATGTGTTTAATATCAAACAAAATCAAATCAGTATATTGAAGTAATTCATTAAATTTGCTAAAAAATGGTTCTTCTTTAGTAAATGGTTTCCCACAAGTATCAATTGTGGTATGAATACCTAGTGCTTTAGCCTTTTTAAATAAATCTAATAAAAAGTCCAATTGAAGTAATGGTTCGCCACCACTAACGGTAATTCCGCCATCTTTACCCCAATAAGCACGAAATCGCAAAGCTTCTTCTAATACATCATCAGCCGAACGTTCCTTTGAAGTATCAGTTTTCATCTTCCAGGTATCTGGATTATGACAAAATTGACACCGCATTTTACACCCTTGAGTAAATACAACAAAGCGTACTCCAGGGCCATCTACGGTACCAAAATTTTCTGTGGAATGTATCATCCCTAATGCTGAATCTGACATAATCTTACTTCCTTCCAATCTTTCTTGACTACACGAATCATGAATGAATCAAGAAAAGCAACGAATTTTTCATCAAAATAGCCGAAACCATAGGATGAAATCTAGAAAAAAAGGATGACAATCAACTTGCCATCCTTTCAAAAATCAACAAATGATTATAATCTATCGTGAGAAGTTCTTGAAATAACATCTGCTTGTTGTTCAGGAGTTAAATCACGGAACTTAACTGCGTAACCAGATACACGAATTGTCAAGTTTGGATATTTTTCTGGATGAGCTTGTGCATCTAGTAATAATTCATTTGTAAATACGTTAACGTTTAAGTGGTAACCACCTTTATCGAAGTAACCATCTAAGACATTACGTAAGTTTGCAATACGAGTTGCATCATCTTTACCTAATCCACTAGGGTTAATTGTTTGAGTATTTGAAATACCATCTAATGCGTTACGGTAGTTCAAACGAGCAGTTGAGTTAAGTGATGCTAATAATCCATTCTTTTCACCTAAGAATTTACCATCACGATAACTTGGGTTAGCACCTGGAGCTAAAGGTTTACCAGCACGACGTCCATCAGGCGTATTACCAGTAGCTTTACCATAAACTACATTTGAAGTAATTGTTAATAGAGATGTAGTTGGTGTAGAGTTACGGTAAGTATGTTGACGTTTGATTTGTGTCATGAAGTATTCTAAGATCCAGTTTGCCATTGCATCTGCTTCTTCACTATCATTACCATAAGTTGGGAATTCATTTTGTGGTACATAGTCAACAGCCAACCCATCTTCATCACGAATAACTTTAACGTTACCATGTTTGATTGCCATGATAGAGTCAGTAGCATGTGAAATACCAGCAATACCAGTTGCGAATGTACGACGTAAATTAGAATCCATGAATGCTAATTGAATAGCTTCATAAGCATATTTATCATGCATATAGTGAATAACATTTAATGTATTTACATATAATTCAGCTAACCAGTCTAGGATATCTTTGTATTTTTCCATAAATTCATGGAAGTCTAGAGTATCACCAGTCATTGGGCGGAATTTAGGACCAACTTGCATCTTAGTCTTTTCATCCACACCACCGTTGATAGCATAAAGGACAGCTTTTGCAAGGTTAGCACGCGCACCGAAAAATTGCATATCTTTACCCATTACAGTTGCAGATACACAACATGCAATTGCGCAGTCATCTGAACCCCAGTTAGCACGTAATAAATCATCATTTTCAAATTGGATTGATGAAGTTTCTTTAGCAATACGAGCTGCAAATGTTCTGAATCCTTCTGGTAAACGAGATGAATAAAGAACAGTTAAGTTTGGTTCTGGTGATGGTCCCATGTTGATTAATGTGTGTAAGATACGGAAATCGCTCTTAGTAACTAATGAACGTCCATCAATACCCATACCAGCGATAGATAATGTAGCCCAAATTGGGTAACCTGAGAATAATTGGTTGTAATCAGGTGTACGTGCGAATTTAACCATTCGTAATTTCATAATTAAGTGGTCAATTAATTCTTGAGCTTCAAATTCAGTAATCACACCGTTTTCTAAGTCACGTTGGATGTAGATATCTAAGAATGCTGAGATACGTCCGATTGACATAGCCGCACCATTTTGAGATTTAATTGCACCTAGGTAACCAAAGTATAACCATTGGATAGCTTCTTGTGCGTTTTCAGCTGGACGAGAAATATCAAATCCATATGAAGCAGCCATTTTCTTCAAGTCATTTAATGCACGATATTGTTCAGCGATTTCTTCACGTAAACGAATCACATCATCAGTCATGACTTTGTTACCAGTTAAATCATGGTCTTTTTTCTTTTGTTCCATTAAGTAGTCGATACCATATAAGGCAACACGGCGGTAGTCACCGATGATACGTCCACGACCATAAGCATCTGGTAGACCAGTGATGATTTTGTTTTTACGAGCTAAACGCATTTCATCTGTATAAGCATCGAATACACCTTGGTTGTGTGTTTTACGCCATTCTGTGAAAATTTTAGTCATTTCAGGATCAGCTTCGTAACCATTTGAAGTTAAAGCTGTGTTCGCCATACGGATACCACCAAATGGCATGAATGCTTGTTTTAATGGTACATCTGTTTGTAAACCAACGATTTTTTCTTCTTCTTTAATTAAATATCCAGGACCATGAGAAGTTAATGTAGCAGGAATGTTGTTATCCATGTCGTACACACCGTTTTGTTGGTGTTGTACTTCAAATAATTCTTGTAGTTTTGTCCAAAGTTTGTCCGTACTTGGAGCAGCTGGTTGCAAGAAGCTATCATCCCCACGATATTCTGTGTAGTTTTGTTGGATGAAAGAACGAGTATTTACTTCTTTTTTCCAATCACTTCCTTTAAAGCCCTTCCAAGCAGTTTCGTTAAAAGTTTCTAATTTGTCTGTAACTGATGTCATTATCAGGTCCTCCTTAATACTTATCAAAAGTATGTAACAGTTTTTACATGTTCAGTATAACACATAAGAAGATTAATGCAAGTGTTTTCATATATATTTTTTTAACAAATTTCAAAAAATAATTGCTTAAAAACATCTAAACGCTGATAAATATACTTTTTTAATTGTGAAATAGGTGTTTTTCTTTAAAAAAATTTTTGAAAAATTTAGCACAGAACAATTTCTGTTTTGATACAGAGTTGTTCTGTGCTATTGTTTTTGTAACAGTTTTCTAAATCAGGCTATTCATTCTTTGGCTCCGGAAAAATAGCTTCAACATTTGTCACCTCGCCACCATCCGATTCATTCATCATCATTGATCCATTGGAGGTCCGCTCACCAATTGGAAACTCAGTAGGATGAAGCTCATATACTTCACCTTTTTGATTTTGCATCTGATAAGTTTGATGTTGTCCTTCACCCATAAAAACGACGCGATGTGGATGATTTTTCAACTCGCGAAAGACCATTAATCCACGACCAGCGCGATTAGCTGAAGGTAATTCTTGAGCGAGCATTCTTTTCACTGCACTTCTTTGTGAGACTAAAATGACTGGTGTATCGCCATTTGAATATACCAACAAACCATTGACAATATAATCTTCGTCTTTTAAATTCATTGATTTTACACCAGCAGCTTTCGGACCACTAACAGGAACTTGATCTAAACTAAAACGTAAACCATATGCTTGATGGGTCACTAAAAAGACATCTTGTAAATCTTGCTCTGATGTGAGATAGATATTAACAAGTTCATCGTCGCCCTTTAGATTCATAACAGTACTTGCTTTAGATTTATAAGTACGCCATGGGGTTAGCTCTGCAAGTTGCACTTGCTTAATCATGCCATATTTTGATATCAAGACTAAGGTTGGCTCTGGGGTTAACTCTTTATAGCTATACGCTGCAATAATTGTTTCATCCATTGCTAATTTAGTAATTGTTTGCGAAATATGCTCTCCAATTTCTTTCCATTTTAAATCAGGAAGTTCATGAATTGGTCGATAAATGACATTTCCTTTATTCGTAAATAGTAATAGATGATCAAGTGTATTTAATTGTTCACAGTAAATTAAACAGTCACTTTCTTTCATCGCAAGTTCATTAAAGTTAGAGGCCGCATACGAACGCAAACTACTCCGTTTCACATAACCTTCTTTTGTTACAGTTACCATTACGTCCTCAGAAGCAATTAAGACTTCGGTTTCAATCTTAATTTCTTCAATTTCTGCTTCTATTTTTGTCAAACGTGGATTACTATATTTTTTCTTTACAGCTTTTAATTCTTGCTTAATAACCCGCATCAATTCAGCTTGTTCATAAATAATTTTTTGTAACTGGGCAATTTTTACAGCCAATTCCTCAGCTTCTTTTTGCAACTGCGTAATATCTGTATTCGTTAAACGATACAATTGCAAGTTCACAATCGCTTCAGCTTGAGGCTCAGTAAATTGATGCATCATAATCAAATTATTTTTGGCATCTTTTTTATCTTTACTTTGACGAATGGTTTGAATCACTTCATCTAAAATTGACAAAGCTTTCATCAATCCATCAACGATATGTTGACGATTTTGCGCTTTTTTCAAATCATATCGACTCCGACGCAAGACAACTTCTTTGCGATGTTCGATATAACTATGCAAAATATGCTTCAAACCAACTTGTTGAGGGCGCATTTCATCAATGGCCACCATATTAAAGTTATAATTAATTTGTAATTCAGTATTTTTATATAAATAATTTAAAATTCCTTCTGCATTCGCTTCTTTTTTTAGCTCAACAACAATCTGTAAGCCAGTGCGGTCACTTTCATCGCGCACTTCAGCAATCCCATCAATCTTTTTATTGATGCGAATTTCGTCGATTTTGCGAACTAAATTTGCTTTATTTACTTCATATGGAATTTCATTGATGACTATTTGTTGTTTATTCCCTTTAATATCTTCAATTCGTGTCTGCGATCGAAGAATTACTTTACCACGGCCGGTTTGATAAGCTTGTTTGAGTTCTTTGGCCCCTTGCAAAATGCCACCAGTCGGAAAATCAGGTCCTGGTATATATTTCATCAATTGATCCAAAGTAGCATCCGGATGATCAATCAGGTAAATTGTGCCATCAATTACTTCACCTAGATTATGTGGTGGAATCTCGGTTGCATAACCAGCTGAGATCCCTGTCGAACCATTGACCAATAAGTTTGGAAAACGAGCAGGTAGTACAGTTGGTTCTTTTTCAGAATCATCAAAGTTCCACACCATATCAACTGTCTCTTTTTCAATATCCGCCAACATCTCACCACTTAATTCAGACAGGCGGGCTTCGGTATAACGCATGGCAGCTGGTGGATCGCCATCCATACTCCCATTATTTCCATGCATCTCAATAAGAATTTCACGTAACTTCCAGTCTTGACTCATCCGCACCATTGCTTCATAAATACTAATGTCCCCATGCGGATGGAAAAAGCCCATAATATTTCCAACAGACTTAGCCGATTTACGAAAGGCTTTTTCAAAAGTATTGCCGTCTTTATTCATCGCAAATAAGATACGACGTTGCACTGGTTTTAATCCATCACGAATATCAGGCAATGCACGCTCTTGAATAATATATTTTGAATAACGTCCAAAGCGATCTCCCATGACCTCTTCAAGCGTCAACTCTTCAATATTATGCTCTTGCTCCAAAAAAAGGCCTCCTTAACTAAATATCAAATATACTAATTTCTTCATATTTTGGATTATCTTGGGAATGATTATCATGCTGCGTCTCGTCCGTCTCATGTAAATCATCAATCGCATTCCGCTCTAAAATACTGCCATCTTCTTCTAACGTAAACTGCACATGACTTTCAATCCATTTACGTCTTGGTTCAACTTTATTTCCCATCAATGTCGTTACACGTCGTTCTGCTTGAGCCGCATCATCAATTCTGACTCTAATTAAAGTACGTGTTTCTGGATTCATAGTCGTTTCCCAAAGTTGTTCGGCATTCATTTCACCAAGTCCTTTGTAACGTTGAAGCATATAACCTTTACCAACTTTTTTAATCTTTCCAGCTAATTCTTCATCAGTCCAAGCGTATTCAATGACTTGTTTTTTACCAGTTCCTTTAGATACCTTATAAAGCGGTGGTAAAGCAATATAAACTTTACCCGCTTCGATTAAAGGTTTCATATAACGATAAAAGAAAGTTAAGAGTAATACTTGAATATGCGCACCATCTGTATCCGCATCGGTCATAATAATGATTTTATCATAATTGCAATCCGCTACATCAAATTCTGGACCAACTCCAGCACCAATAGTATAAATCATCGTATTAATTTCTTCATTTTTTAAGATTTCTTGCATATTTGCTTTTTCAGTATTAATGACTTTCCCACGCAATGGTAAAATCGCTTGAAATTTACGATCACGTCCTTGTTTTGCCGAACCACCAGCAGAATCCCCTTCGACTAGGTATAATTCATTTTTTTTGGCATTTTTAGATTGAGCCGGCGTAAGTTTACCAGATAAGAGCGATTCGCCTTTTTTCTTTTTCTTACCACTACGGCTTTCTTCTCGAGCTTTACGGGCTGCTTCTCGAGCTTCTCGAGCTTTGATGGCTTTTCGAACTAGCATTTGACTCAGTTCGCTATTTTCAAGCAAAAAGAAACTAAACTGTTCTGAAATCGTCGAATCAACAGCATTTCTGGCTACTGGCGTCCCAAGTTTACCTTTCGTTTGTCCTTCAAATTGTAATAAGTTTTCTGGAACCTTGATAGATAACACCGCGGCTAATCCTTCGCGGAAATCACTACCTTCAAGATTCTTATCCTTATCTTTCAGTAAGTTAACTTTTCGTGCATACTCATTGAATGACTTAGTAAGTGCTGTCTTAAAACCAACTTCATGCGTACCACCATCTTTAGTACGAACATTATTGACAAATGATAAAATATTTTCAGAATAGCCATCATTATATTGGAAAGCTACTTCCACTTGCATTCCATCTTTTTCACCAGAGAAATAAAGAATCGGGGTCAAATCATCTTTTTCTTCGTTCAAGTAAGCGACAAATTCCTTGATTCCTTCTTCATAATGGAAAACTTCCTCAACAGGCACATCTTTACGTAAATCTGTTAAAGTAATTTTTACATCACGTAACAAGAAAGCCGACTCACGCAAACGCTCTGCTAAAGTTTCATAAGAGAATACAGTGGTGGAGAAAATACTAGCATCAGGCTTGAAATGAACGGTTGTACCATTTTTTTCTTTGGTTTTTCCGACTTTTTTCAAGGTTGTTGTAGGTTTTCCCCCATCAGCAAAGCTTTGCGTATATTTGTAACCATCTCTGACAATCGTTACATCTAATTCACTAGATAAAGCATTTACGACACTGGCCCCTACGCCGTGCAAACCACCAGATGTCTTATAGCCACCTTGACCAAATTTACCACCAGCATGCAATACAGTAAAAATGACTTCAACAGTTGGAATTCCTGAAGCATGCATTCCGACTGGCATCCCTCGACCGAAATCTTGCACGGTAATACTGTTGTCTTTTTCAATTGTGACATTGATTTGATCACCAAAACCAGCTAATACTTCATCGACAGCATTATCTACAATTTCATAAACCAAATGATGTAGACCGCGGCCATCCGTAGAACCAATATACATCCCTGGACGCTTGCGAACTGCCTCAAGTCCTTCTAATACTTGAATGGATTGATCATTATATTCATCTATTTTTTTTGCCAAAATGGTCGCTCCTTGTCTTGCTTATTTTTTACATCTTAAAAGACACGCTTACTATTATATCACACCAGCTGAAGAAAACTAGCAAAAAATAGCAAACTTCTAATCTTCTAGCAAACGTTGATATTCAATCTTAATGCAACGATTCATGATATATGCCTTACTATGCTTTTCTAAAATTTCAGCAGCTTCATCATTTTCAATTCCTAGTTGCGCCCAATAAACTTTAGCATCAGTTTTGACAAATTCTTTTGCAATATCAGGTAAAAACTCACTCCGTCTAAAAATATCAACAATATCAATTTGCTCAGGTACTTCTGCTAAAGAAGCATAAACATTTTCACCAAGGACTTCTTGACCTGCTAATACCGGATTAACAGGAAAGACGCGGTAGCCTTTCTCTTGTAAAAAAGCAGCAATGCGATGACTCGTCTTTTCTGGATTGGCACTTAAACCAATCACGGCAATATTCTTACTATCTTCTAGAACATTCTTTAGTTGTGTATCATTTAGTTGCATATCAATCGCTCCTTCATTTGTATATATCCTGATTATATCATATTTATTTCATCCATTTATAGTTTACTTAATTGATATTTAATCAAACTTCCATTGTTGTTATATTAATTTCATGGTACAATCGAGCTAGTTTATTAAAAAAGGTGGCAATTATGACAAAATATTATTTATTCTTAGTCGCTTATCTGTTAGGCTCGATTCCATCCGGTGTCTGGATTGGCAAAATATTTTACCACAAAGATATTCGTCAATTTGGGAGCGGGAATACCGGAACTACAAATACATTCAGAGTTTTAGGCAAAAAAGCCGGAATTGCGGTATTGATGATTGATATACTAAAAGGAACACTTGCAACCATGTTACCGATGTTATTTGGTATCACTCAGGTCAACCCACTTATTTTCGGTGTAGCAGCAATTATCGGACATACCTTCCCTATTTTTGCTCATTTTAAAGGCGGTAAAGCAGTAGCAACTTCAGCAGGAATGTTACTAGGCTATCAACCAATCTTTTTTATCTATTCTTGTGCGATTTTTATCATTTGTTTATTTATCACAAGTATGGTTAGTCTTTCAAGTATGATCGCAGCCGTTTTGATTACTTTATCGACTGTCTTTTTACCCTATATCTGTCCGGCACTTTTACCCAAACATAATTTATTATTAACCATTATTGCGATTTGTGTCTCTATCTTTATTTTTTATCGCCATAAAGATAATATTGAACGAATCAAAAACGGTACAGAAAGTCATGTGCCATTTGGTTTAAATAGTAGCAAAAAAAACTCACAAAAATAGTCCCTCATGATTGAAGGACTATTTTTTATTATTCAAAACGAATCGTATATTGATATTCTTTTTGATTACCGATACTTAAAGATTCAATCCCGTATTTTTCAGTTAAATCACCACTTGTTGTTGTAATATCCGCAACACTCGCCCATGGTTCAATACATACAAATGGAGATTCCACAGGATAGGTTGACCAGATGCCTACAAATGGTAAATCTTGATAATTTACGGTAATCTTATGCGAATCCTTTGTTGAACTTAACACAATTTCAACCGGATTAGTTGTGGTAGTATAGACTAAAGCATCGCCTTTAAACAATTCATGTGTCAATGGTATTTGACTCACTTCAGGATTTTCCACCGCATTTTCTAGATTTAATAAATTATCTTCTAGTGGAATCAAACGCTCTACTTTTCCTTGAGTGAATGAAAGCTGATAATCCGTAAATTCTAAGTCCGGTACTAAAGGTACATTAAAGGCAGGATGTCCGCCAATTCCATAGTACATCGTATCATCTGATAGATTATACACCCGATAATTTACGACTAATTGATTTTCATGTAAAGTATATTTCACATAAAGGGCAAATTCAAAGGGGTAACGTTCAAAAGTATTTTCATCTGATTTTAAGACAAAAGTAATTGAAGTAGCTGTTTGCTCAAACAATTCAAAGGGTAAATCACGGGCAAAACCATGTCGTGATAGCTCATAAGTTTGTCCATTTAATTGATATCGCCCATTTTTCAACCCACCAACGATTGGAAATAAAATTGGTGCATGCTTGCCCCAATGATTAGGTTCTGCTTGCCATAAATATTCTGTTTGATCTTTTAAATCGACGATACTCGTTAATTCGGCTCCTTTAACTTGAAAATTAACTTTTAAAAATTCATTTTGAATCGTATACATATGCTCATATCCTTTATTGTTTATCTAATTCTTGTTTGAAACGATGATTTAAAATTCTTAAGTAAGTTCCCTTCATACCTAGTGAGCGAGACTCAATAATTCCAGCTGATTCTAGCTTTCTCAAGGCATTTACAATGACAGAACGAGTAATGCCGATTTCATCAGCAATACTTGAAGCAGTTAATCGACCTTCATCCCCATCCAAAGCCGCAAAAATCGCTTGAACAGCTTTTAGCTCAGAGTAAGACAAGGTATTGATAGCCATTTGTACAGCTGTAGCATTGCGAATATCTTCTTCAATATTTCTTGATTGTTGGTACAAAATTTGCATCCCTACAACTGTCGCACTATACTCAGCTAAAACTAAATCATCTTCATTGAATGCATCAGACAATTTGGAAAGGATAATCGTACCTAGACGTTCACCAGCACCATAAATAGGTACAATCGTTGTTAACCCATCTGGATACATTTCACGAAATTCAATCGGAAAAGCAGTCAAATCATCGGTAATCGGAATATTTTCTTTGGTTTTTTCCAAGCGGTCGACTAAATCAGTATAAGACACTGGAAATTGACGTTCCACTAAGATATTCTTCACACGATCATTATTAATATCATATTTTTCATTAATTCCCAATAGCTTCCCATCACTACTAATAATATAAGTGATAGTATCCAAAATATCCCCTAATATCATCGCCATGCGGTTATACGGCATACTACTAGTGTTCATGAGTGTGTTTTTTTGTTGCAACAACTCATTAATTCGTCTGGTTTTCTGTAGTAAAGTCGTCATTTCATCTACCCCTTTTTTTATAAAATATAACGGCTCATATCCTCATCTTGAGCAATACTATCTAATTTTTCAGCCACATATCCTTCTGTAATCGTAATCTCGCCCATTTGCATATCAGGTGCTTCGAATAATAAATCTTCAAGCAAACGTTCAAGAATCGTGTGCAAGCGACGAGCACCAATATTATCTGTGTCACGATTCACTTGATAAGCGATTCGGGCAATTTTCTCGATGGCTTCAATTGTGAAGGTTACTTGAATATTTTCTGTAGCTAGTAAAGCAATATATTGTTTGACTAAAGCATTATTTGGTTCAGTCAAAATCTTAACGAAATCTTCAGCAGTCAAATCATCTAATTCCACACGGATTGGAAAACGACCTTGTAATTCAGGAATTAAATCACTAGGTTTAGATAAGTGAAAGGCTCCAGAAGCGATGAATAAAATGTGATCAGTTTGGATTGGACCATATTTGGTATTGACTTGTGAACCTTCAACAATTGGTAAAATATCACGTTGTACTCCTTCACGAGATACTTGACCAGATTGTTGTGATTTTGAAGTGATTTTATCAATTTCATCAATGAAGATAATACCTTGAGATTGCGCTAATTTCAAACTTTCCGAATGTATATCCGCATCATTCACTAATTTTGCTGATTCTTCATTGATTAATAATTCACGAGCTTCTTTGACTGTTAATGTACGCGTGATTTTCTTTTTAGGTCTTAATGAGCCTAGCGTTTCTTGAATATCAATCCCCATTTGTTCTAAACCATTATTCAAACTAGGCATCGCAACTTTTGGTTCATCAATTTCAATGGTCACTTCACGATTATCTAGTAACCCTTTTTCTAATTGTTCATAGACCGCTTGACGAGTGCTGCGAATTTCATCAGTCAACTCTTCTTTAGGCTCTGTTTCTCCTGCTTGCATGCCTTGGAACATCGTCATCATTTGTTCATAAGGATTATGTGATTTTTTCTGTTCTTTCTTAATGCCAGGAACTAAAGCCTTCACTAAACGACGATTCGCTTTTTTAGTTGCTTGAACCTTGACACGATTATATTGTTGTTTTTTCACAATCGTAATCGCATTTTCAACTAAATCACGTACCATGGATTCAACATCGCGACCCACATAACCTACTTCGGTAAATTTAGTGGCTTCAACTTTTACAAACGGTGCATCCACAATTCTTGCTAGGCGACGAGCAATTTCGGTCTTACCTACTCCAGTTGGCCCAATCATCAAGATATTTTTAGGTGTAACATCCTGTTGCATTTTTTCGTCTAATTGCATTCTTCGATAACGATTACGAAGTGCTACCGCTACAGATTTTTTTGCTTGATCTTGACCAACGATGTATTTATCTAATTCAGTTACAATTTGTCTTGGTGTTTGATTCATCTATATACCTTCCTTAAAATTCTTCTACAATAATATTATGATTCGTAAAGACACAGATATCTGCCGCAATCGTTAAAGCGTTTTTAGCAATTTCAGCAGCAGATAAATCTTGTCCACTATAATTTTTCATTGCGCGAGCTGCAGCTAATGCATAATTTCCACCTGAGCCAATCGCTAAAATACCATCATCAGGAGCAATCACTTCCCCAGTTCCCGATACAAGTAACATTTCCTTATCATTCATAACGATTAACATAGCTTCTAACTTTTGCATGGACTGCTGGGTACGCCACTCTTGCGCTAATTCCACAGCAGCACGTTGTAAATTACCATTATATTCATTTAGTTTACCTTCAAACTTTTCTTCTAAAGTAAAGGCATCCGCAACACTTCCTGCGAATCCTACAACAACTTGATTATTATAAATACGACGAACTTTACGAGCAGTCGCTTTCATGACAATTTGCTCACCTAGGGTAACTTGACCATCCCCAGCCATTGCAAATTTTCCATCTTTTTCTACAGCACATATTGTGGTGGAATGAAATTGTGATTCTACCATATATTAAGCGCCTCCTTCAACCATAAATATGAGACAAATCGTAGTAATTCTCAGAAAATTCTAATACTTTAATATAGAATAAACTTTACCATATCTTTTACTGAATTACAACAAATTGTCAGAATTTTCTTTGTCTAATATACAATAACATAATATTAGCATATTTCGCAAGCGTTTAATAGTCGAAATAGTTGCAAATTTAGCAAACTTTTAATATATTCAAAATTTTTTCGTCAATTCTTCCAAAGTGTCAAAAAATGGTGAAAAAATCTTTATAACCATTATTTCGAACTACTATTTTTTTCAGCAAAAAAAGGACTACTACCAGATTGATAGTAATCCCTTATTTTTTATACTAATTCATTTTTGACTTGCTCAAGACTTTCTAATGCGCGATTTGCTAGAGTTTCATAACGTAATTTCTTATCGCGAATTCGTTCAGGAAGCTCTGGGAATAGACCAAAGTTTGCATTCATTGGTTGGAAATGTTTGCCTTCAGCATGCGTAATATAGTAAGCCATCGACCCCATCGCAGTTTCACGAGGGAACACAACAAGCTCTTCACCTTTTGCTAAACGCGCTGCATTGATACCGGCAATTAACCCACTGGCTGCACTTTCCACATAACCTTCAACCCCTGTCATCTGACCAGCAAAGAAAATGCGACTGTCTTTGCGTGATTGATAAGTCGGTTCTAATAACTCCGGAGAATTCATGAAGCTATTACGATGCATGACACCATAACGGACAAATTCAGCATTTTCCAAGCCAGGAATCATTTGAAAGACACGTTTTTGTTCGCCCCATTTCAAATGAGTTTGGAACCCAACAATATTATAAAGTGAAGCTGCAGCATTATCCTGACGTAATTGGATAACCGCATATGGACGTTTACCAGTTTTTGGATCTTCTAGTCCAACTGGTTTCATCGGCCCAAACAACATCGTTTTCTCACCACGAGCTGCCATCACTTCAATTGGCATACAACCTTCAAAGTATTTTTCTTTTTCGAACTCTTTTAACGGTGCCACTTCCGCATTGACCAATTCTTTATGAAAAACCTCGAACTCTTCTTTCGTCATTGGACAGTTTAAATAAGCTGCCTCACCTTTATCATAACGTGATTTTAGATATACTTTATCAAAATTGATTGAAGATTTTTCAATAATTGGCGCAGCGGCATCATAGAAATAAAAACCATCTGAACCATTGAAGTCCTTAATTGTTTTTGCTAAACCTTCAGAAGTTAAAGGCCCAGTCGCAACTACTGTTATCCCTTCTGGAAATTCTGTTAATTCTTCTTCATATACAGTAATAAGTGGATGATTACGTAATTTTTCAGTTACCGTTGCTGAAAAAGTATCACGATCCACCGCTAATGCACCGCCAGCAGGAACACTGGTCTCATCTGCACTATGAATAATCACTGAATTCATTCGGCGCATTTCTTCTTTTAAGACGCCAACAGCATTTTGTAAGCTATTGCCTCGTAAAGAATTGGAACAAACCAATTCAGCAAATTGATTTGTATGATGGGCAGGTGTTTTCTTTGTTGGTCGCATTTCATATAAATGCACCGCCACACCTGCATTTGCAATTTGCCAAGCTGCTTCACTTCCTGCTAGCCCAGCACCAATAACATTCACATAAACCATCAGTTATCTCCTATCTATTTAATGACATTTTCTTCGTAATCACCATTCGGACAAACGACTTGCTTGCCACCTTTCACTTTTTTCTCAACTAAGAAGTGATTACATTTCGGACAATTTCTACCAATTGGTTTATCCCATGAAACAAACTCACATTCAGGATAATTACTGCAACCATAAAATACCCGATTTTTCTTAGATTTTCTTTCAATGATTTGGCCTTTATGACAGTGTGGACATTCGATACCGATTTCTTTTACGATAGGCTTCGTATTACGACATTCTGGGAAATTACTACATGCATAGAATTTTCCATATTTTCCTAGTTTTACGACCATCGGATGACCACAAACATCACAGTCAAAGCCAGCTGGTTCATCTTTAATTTGGACTTTTTCAATTTGCTCTTCTGCCACAGCCAATTCTTTAGCAAATGGTTGATAGAAGCCATCGATGACTTTTACCCAGTTCTCTTTACCTTCTTCTACACGGTCCAAACTGTTTTCCATTTCTGCAGTAAAGTGAATATCAACAATTTTAGGAAAGAAGTCAACCGTTAATGTATTAACAATATCTCCTAATTCCGTTGGTTCAAATCGTTTTTGTGCCAATTTGACATAGTAGCGACGTTGAATCGTATCAAGTGTTGGCGCATAAGTAGAAGGACGACCAACACCATTTTCTTCAAGCGTACGAATCAAAGTAGCTTCACTATATCGTGCAGGCGGTTGGGTAAAGTGTTGTTTAGGCTCAACATCTACAGACTGTACCGTTTCGCCTTCGACCAATTCTGGCAACACATTTTCTTTTTCTTCTTTACCATCATCGCGTCCTTCGACATAAACTTGCATAAAGCCTTTGAATTTGACTTTAGAGCCATTAGCAATAAAAGTAACACCATTTTGAATTAAAGTCACTTTCATAGTATCTAGAACGGCAGGTGTCATCTGACTAGCCACAAATCTGGACCAAATCAAAGAATATAGCTTCATTTGATCTTTATCCAAGTATTTTTCTAAACTTTCTGGTGTACGCAACACACTCGTTGGACGAATGGCTTCATGGGCATCTTGTGCACCTTGCGCATTGACAACTTTTTTACTACTATGAGCCGCGAATTCACTACCATAAGTTTCTTCAATAAATTGTGAAGCTTCTTGTTTTGCTGTATCTGCAATTCGTTTAGAGTCTGTACGCATATAGGTAATTAGACCGACCGTACCTTGACGACCTAGGGCAATCCCTTCATATAATTGTTGCGCAACCATCATTGTTTTACGTGTTCTAAAGTTTAATTTTCGAGCAGCTTCTTGTTGCAAACTACTAGTTGTAAATGGTGCTGCTGGATTGCGTTTACGTTCTTTCTTTTCAACTTTAGTTACTTGATAATCTTTAGAATCGACACGTTGTAAAACAGTTTGGACATCTTCTTGCGTCTTTAGCTGATATTTTTTACCATCTAAGCCCCAGAAATTCGCTTTAAACTTTTGACGCCCTTTTTTAAAGTTTCCATCAATCGTCCAATATTCTTCTGGTTTGAAGTTACGGATTTCTTTTTCGCGATCGATAATCATCTTCAAAGCAACTGATTGAACTCGACCTGCACTCAAACCTTTTTTCACTTTTTTCCATAGAATCGGACTAATAGAATACCCTACAAGTCGGTCTAACACACGACGAGCTTGTTGCGCATCCACTAAATCTAAATTAATGGTACGTGGTTCTTTAAAAGCCGCTTTGACTGCATCTTTGGTAATCTCATTAAAGACAACACGGTTTTTATCTTCCAGTGACAAACCTAGAATATGTGCTAAATGCCAGGCAATTGCTTCCCCTTCTCTATCCGGGTCACTTGCAAGATAAACTTTTTCCGCTTTTTTTGCAGCTTGACGTAAACTCTTAATAACATCGCCTTTACCACGAATAGAAATATAGTGTGGTTCATAATTATTTTCTACATCGATTCCCATCTTACTTTTAGGTAAATCACGTACATGACCCACACTGGCAACTACTTTGTAATTCTTCCCTAAATACTTCTCAATTGTTTTTGCTTTTGCTGGTGACTCCACTATGACTAAATACTTATATGCCATCAAATCAGAGCTCCTTTATAAAATTTTTCTTCTATTATAATGAATTATTTTGAATCAAATAATTGTTCTATTTTGCCCAAATATCTGAATGCTATGAGCAAAATTATTTTTTTCGTAAATCGACTTCAATCATAGCGATAAGAATTTGGTTTGTCAAGAAAAATAGCAAAGCAAAAATATACAGACGATTATTTTACGCGAAAATTTGGCAATTCATCAAGAATATCCGATGCTGAAATCACGCATTTTGCTCCATCTTGAATAAGCTTTAAAGTTCCGGTATTACGACGACTTATAACTTCTCCTGGCACACTAAAGACACTGCGACCTTCATCAATAGCAAGCTGTGCCGTAATTAAAGAACCGCTCTTGTCTTTAGCCTCAATCACACAGACACCTTCAGCCAGTCCAGCGATAATACGATTACGAAGCGGAAAATGAAAACGTCGCACAGGGGTAGTTGCCGGATACTCACTCACTATTAGCTGTTGAGTTTTCATCCGCTCATATATCGACCGTACTTCTTTAGGATAACAAATATCAATTCCACAACCTACGACACCAATCGTCTTTCCGTGATAAATCATCGCCAATTGATGAGCATAACTATCTACCCCTTTAGCCAAACCACTCGTAATGACCAACCCATCGTCAATCAATGGTGGTAAAAGCTGCTCCATCACTTGACATGCGTACGGACTGGCTAATCGAGAGCCCACAATTGCGATTTGTCGTTGCTGCAATAAAGATTTATCACCTTCATAAAAAAGAACAAGCGGTGGTTGATACGTTTCTTTTAAAACATCAGGGTACTCCTCTGATAAAATCGTGATAAATTTCTGCTCAGCCGTCAAATCTGCTAGTTTTTGCTCATCTAATTCCTGCCAATAGTGCAAAAACAAATCTTGATGCTGAGTGATTTGTAATTCACGCATAATAATTGGCCCTTGTTGTGCTAGTTCAGTCAACGAATGCTCCACAAAATAACCAAAAGCCCGCCATTTTTTCTGAATACTCAAGGGTAAGTAACTTAATTTCACACATAATTGTTCTAAAATTGATAATTGTTCAAACACAAAAATCCCTCCTCATTTACTAAATACGCAAAAAAGGAGGGAAAACTTTTTTAAATCATATCTTTTATTGGAGCAAATGTTTTGCGATGAATCGGTGTCACGCCATATTTCGCTAATCCTTCTAAATGTTCTTTCGTGCCATAGCCTGCATTTTTGCTAAAACCATAGCCAGGAAACTGTTTATCCAAATCAACCATTAAATGATCACGGTATACTTTGGCAATAATACTAGCTGCGGCAATACTTTGACTCCGCGCATCACCTTTAATTAATGAAGTTTGTTGAATATCTAAATCTAATTCCATCGCATCAATCAGCAAGTAATCTGGTTGCACCGCTAATTGTTCGACGGCTTTGGTCATTGCAAGGCGGGCAGCTTGATAAATATTGATTTCATCGATTGTTTTTTCATCAACTACACCTATTCCGATGGCAACGGCTTTTTCTTGGATAAGCTGATACAGACTTTCTCGTTTTTTCTCAGATAATTGCTTAGAATCATTCAACCCTAAAATTAATTCATCATTCGGTAAAATCACTGCTGCAGCCACTACAGGTCCAGCTAATGGTCCACGGCCGACTTCATCAATCCCACAAATCGCCTGATAGCCTTTTGTCAGTAATTCATTTTCAAATTGCCGCATTTCGTGTGCTTTTTTAATCAGAGCCTGTTCTTTGGCTAAGCGATTTTCAAATTGTTGGATTAATTTTTGCACTCCTGCACGCTCATCTTTTCGTAATTGTAAAACATACTCATCTTGTGAATCATGGATTTGTGCCAATTTTTCCTTAATTTGGGCAATCGTTTCACTCATGGCTAGTCACCTCTTCAGCGCGGTCCAAAGTATAGCGCCCTAATTTTCCTTGACGAATATCGTGAATAATCCGCTCACAAGCACGTTCATAATCTTCTCTAAACCCTAGTCCCATGGTCAAGTCCATAATTAATTCGCCACCAAGTAAACTTTCATCAGCAAATGGATATCTAGCCTTAATTTGCCCAGGATAATAACGGGCAAAGAAGTCCAACCCATAAATGGTCAAATCATCTAAATGTAATAATTGGTCTTTAATCGCGCCGGTCAAAGCTAACTTCATCCCAATTTCTTGATCATCAAATTTTGGCCATAATATTCCTGGTGTATCAAGTAACTCCAACTCATTTCCTAGTTTTAACCATTGTTGGCCTTTTGTCACCCCAGGCTTATTTCCAGTTTGCGCAATTTTTTTACCGACCAAGCGATTCAATAAAGTCGATTTGCCCACATTTGGAATCCCGATAATCATTGCGCGAATTGCTCTAGGTTTAAGTCCTCGAGCCTTATCACGGACGATCTTTTCGGCTAGTGCTTCTTTGGCTAAAGGTAAAATTTGCTTTACTCCTTGATTTTCTTGTGCATTAATGGCTAAAGCTAAAATCCCCTGAGTTTTAAAATATTCAATCCACTGCTTAGTTTGCTTTGGATCAGCTAAATCCGCTTTATTTAACAACATAATTCTAGGCTTCTGTTGTAAAATCTGATTTAATAATGGATTTCTAGAAGATAAGGGTAATCTCGCATCCACTAATTCAAATACAATATCGACAAATTTTAATTTTTCACTTACTTCCCGTTTCGCTTTTGCCATATGTCCGGGAAACCACTGAATATTCATAATAACTTCCTTCCTATACTTTATGGGTTAATCGTTGGTAATGTTTATAGATGAAAGAAAATTTACCACGAGCATTTTTCTTCCAAGGCTTATCTTTGCCACAATAATGTAAAAAGACTGTATTTTGCACAATCCAATCTGCATCTATCAGACCAGCCGTTTTCGCATAATAATAAGCATGATAACGCGCATCAAAGTTATAAATCTCATCTGTGACTAATAAAATTTGATGCCCATATAACGCATTTAAAACATCTTGGTCAGGCAAAAATAATAACGGACCATTTGTAGCAATATAATCCATAATATCTTCTCGCTTCACAGTTTTGCGAATTTGCTCAAGATTCATTAATAAAACGCCAGAATTAACATAAGAAGTCGCCTCGAAATTTCCAAGTCTGGCTTTATTAATTAAATCACGAATATTTGAATCCGCAATATGACTCGCCGCTGCATATAAAAAATCATCAAGTTTCATTTCATAAATCGTGGAAATATCGTTTAGACATAAAATATCGGCGTCAATATATAAGACTTTATCCAATTCTTGTGGTAAATACTCATGTGCTAACAAGCGATAATAAATCGTTTCTGGATAATGTTTACTGGTTGGTGCATCTTGAAATTCATTTTTTCCAATAACAACTGGGTAATATGTCACACCTAATCTTTGACAAAAATCAAATATTTCGACATTCCGTGCTAAAGCTTCTTTTTGTAAAATATATACTGATAATTTTTGAACATTGGAATTATGCATAATCGAAAATAGTGTTACCTTCTATTGGTCCACATAAGCATCATCAATTGAAAAAAGTAAATTCATCAGTGCACCTCTCTTCACTTTTCCATGATAACCAAAAAATCACAAAAATACAACTCTCCACCATAATCCTAACTCAAAGTAATTAGCTAGATATTTTTCCACAGGTTAAGAATAGAAATTTTGTGACTTACTTAAACTTTTCCAATTTATCAGTATTTTTAAAATGAACATACTTAGCTACTTCTGGAAAAAAGCGTTTTTTCATCTTTAAAATGTTTCATATGGCGTGTAACAGAGAAATAAATTTCATAACCGACTATTGATATTAGTCAATATTGAGCCCCTGAACTATCTTCCTAAAAAAATACAGCCCCTTGAAATCAAAGAGCTGTACCTATATCTTTAACTAATCAATTATTTTTGAACATAAACCGCTGATTGATTACCTACTTGTCGACCGAAAATGACGATATCAGCCACAGCATTCCCACCAATACGGTTATTACCATGTAAACCACCAGTGACTTCACCCGCAGCATAAAGACCAGGAATCACTTCACCTTTAGTATTAATTACTTCGGTGTTCGTGTTAATCTTCACACCACCCATTGTATGGTGAATACCAGGGGCAATTTGAATCGCATAGTAAGGCGCTTTGGTTAAATCATAATCCATAGCTGTAGAACGACCAAATTCTGGATCTTTCTTATTAGCGACATCTTGGTTCCACGAATCTAGCGTTTGTTTCAACGTATCAGCAGGAACTTTAATCTTCTTAGCTAATTCTTCAATGGTCTTACCTTCAACTAGGTAGAAAAAACTATTAAAACTTTTGAACTACAATCAATCCAAAGTAAAAAAAAGACACTTGTATGTGAAATCCAAGGCAAAAAAAGTGGCAGCTCTTATTTTTAAGTCCGTCCACTTGATGTAATTATTCGCTTAAAGGTTGTGCAGCTAAATAATCTTCCTCACTGACTTCTTCAAACCATTCATTACTGGCATCTTCCCCTGGTACAGCAATCGCAAGGTGAGAAAACCAGTGATTTTGCGTTGCACCATGCCAATGTTTCACACCCGCTGGAATATTTACACAATCACCCAGATGCATCACCACGGCTTCTTTTCCTTCTTCTTGATAAATGCCGATACCACCAACACATATCAATATCTGACCACCACCAGATTTTGCATGATGGATATGCCAGTTATTTCGGCAACCAGGCTCAAAAGTAACGTTGTGTATAGGAATTTACTCATCTGTTACACTTGCTAAATAGCTTTGACCGGTAAAATATTGCGCATAAGCATCGTTCGGCTCGCCAATTGGAAAAATCATACTTGCTTGATGTTGGGATTTGGCTTCTTCACTTGTGACTTTTTCAGACCAGACCCCTTTAGCCAAACGAAAGACCGCCCATGCTTTTGTCCAACCTGCATAAAAAGCAACATGAGTAACAGCCGCCACAATTTTTTCATTACTGACCCCATGATTTTTCGCATTTTCTAGATGATAAACTAATGAAGAATCCGTTATTCCTTGAGCCATCAAAGTTATTACTGTTAATAAACAACGCGTTTTAAGATCAATTCCTGGGATATTCCAGTTTTCACCAAATAATACATCATCGTTAAAATGAGCAAAATCTGGCGCAAAATCACCTAATTGCTTTCTACCTGCATCTTGAGTTATTTTTCGATTCATGTTCATCACTTTCCATTCTTTCTATTATTTTCAACCATTGTACAGCCTTGAAAAAATATTTTTCTTTTTCACCACTTACACCCCAAGTCTACACCTTAAACTTAACTTTAAGTCAATAGAGAATGAAGAAAAAAGTCAAAAAAAGAAGAATTTCATCGTACACAAAATACTCAGAAATTCTTCAAAATTCTTATTCTATCCCTACTTGGAAAATTTGCCGGATATCTTCTTCGGTTAATTGAGAAAGGGTGGACTCATCCCCTTGCATGACTTGATCAAAGAGTTCACGCTTGCTTTGTTGTAGCTCATAGATTTTCTCTTCAATCGTACCTTCTGTAATCAAACGCCATACCTCAACAACTTCTTTTTGTCCCATCCGATGTGCGCGGCTTGTCGCTTGGTCTTCTACAGCTGGATTCCACCATAAGTCATACAGAATCACTGTATTAGCCCCAGTTAAGTTCAATCCCGTGCCACCTGCTTTAAGCGAAATTAAAAAGACGGGTTTGTCCCCCTGATTAAAGGCTTCTACCATTTCCATACGCTGCTTGCTCGGTGTGCTGCCGTCTAATTTGAAGCATGGAATATCTAACTTCGCTAACTCTGCTTCGATTAAGTTCAACATACTAGCAAACTGCGAGAAAATTAAGATGCGGCGATTGTTTTCCAAAGCCTGAATCAGTAATTCCTTTAACTGCTCTAATTTTCCAGACTCCCCATGAAAATCATCTAAATAAAGCTGAGGCGAACAACAAATCTGTCGTAAACGAGTTAGACCAGCTAAGATGCTAATCCGATTCTTTTTAAACTCGTCGCTATTCATTTGTGCTAAAGTTTTTTGGATTTGTTCTAATTGCGCAAGATAGATTTCTTTTTGTTCTTTGCTTAATTCATTGAAATAATTTGTCTCAATGCGTTCTGGCAAATCAAGCAAGACTTCTTCTTTCGTCCGTCTTAACACAAATGGCTGTATCATCTGAGCTATCAATTCAGTCGAAAACTTTCTAAATTTTGCCTTGCTTGGGAAAAATCCCGGAATAATCACTTGGAAGATTGACCATAATTCATCAAGTCTATTTTCCACTGGCGTACCACTAAGCGCAAATCGTTTTGGAATCGTTAATTTACGCAAAGCCTGGGCCGTTTTGGTTTGGCTATTTTTCACCATCTGTGCTTCGTCTAAAAATAATACTTGATAGGCTATTTTGGCATGAATTTTTTCATCTTGGCGGAAACTTTGATAGCTTGTCACATACACATCCGCTTCAGTTTCCAGCTGTTCGGCCCGTTTATCCTTCCCACCATTCACTACTTGCACTTTTAACTCAGGTGCAAACTGCTTACACTCTTGATACCAATTATAAACAAGACTGGCCGGCACGATAATTAAAGCCTTCATTGATGGATCATTTTGCTTTTCAGACAAAAGATAGGTAATGGTTTGTAAAGTTTTTCCTAGACCCATTTCATCTGCCAAAATCCCACCAAGCTGATAATCACTTAGCATCTTCAACCAACGAAATCCAGTCAATTGGTAAGGACGTAAACTAGCATTTAAGCCACTAGGTAAAGAAACCGGATACTCTTGCGGATGGGCTAAATGTTGAACAAAAGTCGTAAAGTCTTGATTTACCTCGATTTGCTCACTATCTATTTGCGCTAATTGTCCACCACGATATAAAGGCATTTGGAATTGGTTGGCTTTTTGTTCACTGACTTGTCGAATCAAAGACACTGATTCACTAGCTTTTTGAAACTCCTCTTGAGACAAATCAAGCAAGCGTCCATCATTTAAACGTACAAACTCTGCATTCTTACTCAAAGCAACTAAAGCACGCTCGACATCTTCTAGCTCAATTCCATCCACTTCAAAAGCTACATCTAGAAAGCCACCATTTTTAATAATCGACAATTTCGGCTTATATTGTTCCTGATTGACAAACATTTCTTGAAGTTTTTGATCTAAAATCACTTCACCGAATTGGGCAAATTGCGTCAGTGTATATTTTAAGAAATGATAGAAGTCTTCGTCACGAGAAATCAATAATTGATAACTAGCCTCTTTTTCGACAAACTGATTGGCCAAAATAAACTGTTCGATACGATTTTCCTGATCTATATCACGAATTAACTGGTTAGCTTGATCAGCATTTTGGCAATAAGCTGATTTTTTTGCTAAGACGATATCACCATACTGCAATGTCAAATCTAACTGGATGCCAAATCTTGCCTCAGAAAAATAAAACTTTGGAACTAATGGTGCAGCAATCATATTTTCTGACAAAGACGGATCAATATCCACAACCGCAAATTTTTGAATCACTGGTAAATATTTAGATAAGAAAGTATTTGCCTCTTTGATGGAGAAGCGAAAAATCGAATCAAAACCGTAAATCAACTTATCAAACTGCCACGTCACATAACGATATAATTTTTGTTGAAAATCGGAATAAGCGTCATATAGCAAAACAGACTGATAATCCAAACGATACAATTGCCCCTTTATCACTGCACACAAATACGTGAAGTCAGTCATTTCAAAATCATCTTCAAAAAACAGTGTTACTAAATTCTCATCAACCTTTTGGATATGACAAGTAATAAATGAATCCAGATCCGCGGGCATGGAGTGAAATTGTGTAAACTCTTGATCGTTTACAGTGATTTTTAATAAATGATTCGGAAATTTTTCTAATAGCGCATCCATTGTCGTGCTATCTAACACAACTTCTTTCTCTTGACTATGTTCGCGATAATCTACATAGTTTAAATGTCCTAAATGAGTACCCATTAACCATCGAATAAAATCAAGGTCTTCTTTTGTAAAACACTCTGGAGCTACAGCAATCGATACTTTAGGTGTCAACTTGTAATGATCTGGAAAATAGCACTTAGTTAAAAATTCATGAATATTTTTTATCAAATAATTACGCTTTCCATTATTGACATACAGTCTTAAATAAAAGGCAGTTTGCCCTGATTTTTGAGCATAATCGAGCTGATAATAAAGTTTAAGTGGCTGTAATTGTTCTGGACTTACGGAAACTAAAAAATGATTTTGCAGACTATCCATGAATTGTGATAAAGCATCGACTTTGGCAGCTTCGATTTTCTTTTCATTTTCCTCATCGTGTAGCTCTACATAAGCATCCTCCCACGAAATCGGCAAGTCTACTTCTGCCCTTAAAGCCATGGTATGCTCACAAGCACCGTATTTTCCAAACGTCTGGCATTGACAACTATCTTTACGAACAGACCCCATACTAACCTTTGTCTTGAGGATAACAAAATCATGATAAAATTCTCCATAATAGAAACCTCTACTACGATAATCACGTAAATTAATGAGACTATGCTGGTTTATTAATACTCTAGCTTCTTTAAAAATAGTTTGATATTGCTCTTTATTCATCTTATTCCTCACAGCATTTTATTCATAGTTTGAGCATATCATTAATTCAATGATGATACAACAAAAAACACGAGCCTGATTTTGACTCGTGCATCTGATTATTCATGTTCTGTACTTTGGCTCAAAGCAACATTTTGATTGACTTCTTCGACCACATGATTGATTTGATGTTGTAATGCGGCAAGTGCTCCCACGCCTAAGTATAAACGGCCCGGTGCTTGTTCCATTTGAGTCACTGCTATAATCGCTTGGGCTACTTTAACAGGATCGCCACTTTGATTATGATTTAAGCGGTCAAAACCAGACATTGTTTGGCGAACCACATCATAGTCTTCAATTTGTTTGGCCGGACGCTTCATCGAGGTTTGGTCTAAAAAGTCAGTCCTTACGCCACCTGGACAAATCGCAGTGACTTGAATATTAAATGGTCGCACTTCTTCATTTAATGCCTCGCTCAGCATAATCACAGCCGCTTTGGTCGCAGAATAAACTCCTTGGGTAGGACCAGTCACACTTCCTGAAATCGAAGCCATATTTATTATTCGACCAAATTGTTGTTTGCGCATGATTGGCAAAACTTCCTGAATCACTTGAAATAAACCAAAGAAATTCACATCAAAATTCGTGCGCACTTCAGATAATGAAAATTCCTCCACTGCACCAAGTAAGGCGTATCCCGCGTTATTCACGAGATAATCGATTCGACCAAATTTTTCAATGATTTCTGCAATCCCTTGACGAATCCCCGCTTCATCAAACGGCATATTCACCGCATAAAAATTGGACAAAAATTCAGGTAATTGTGTTTGAACTTCTTGGGATAAGCGTTCTTTATTACGACTTGTCCCAACCACTTGATACCCCGCCTTTAATCCTGCTAAAACAATTTGTAAACCAATACCTTTTGAAGCACCAGTTACAACTAAAACTTTTTTCTCCATCTGTTTTCCCCTATTCTTATTTGTTATCAAAACTATTTTTATCGTACTGAAGGAAAGAAGGATTGTCAAAAATGCTGTTTCTTGTTCTAAGGTATCGCTTAAGAAATTCTTAAACTATTTCCTCGCAAACATCTTGGTAGCAAAAATAGTTTCTTAAAGGATACCTAGTTCATTTAAAGTGCCTACTTCACAAATTTTACAACACGCCGTACACTTTACACGTAAAACGAAAACACAAAAGAAAAGAGGAAAAGTTTATGAGTATGCAAGATTATCGAATTGACCCTAAAAATGGTTTAGAATTTGGCCTTTATTCCTTAGGTGACCATATGCCAGATGCCCTAACCGGAGAAAGGATTTCAGCCAAAGAACGTGTCGACCAAATTGTCCAAGAAGCGGTCTTAGCGGAACAAGCAGGTCTTGATTTCTTTAGTATTGGTGAAAGTCATCAAAAATATTTTGTCGGACAAGCCATGCCGTTATGTTAGGTGAAGTCAGTCAAGCCACAGAAAAAATTAAAATTGGTTCAGCTGCAACCATTGTTTCTACTTCTGACCCTGTCCGTATTTACGAAAACTTTGCGACATTAGATTTACTTTCAAATGGACGTGCCGAAATAATTGGTGGACGAGCATCACGTGTAGGGCTCTTCGAATTACTAGGCTTTGATTTAAAAGACTATGAAGAATTGTTTGAAGAAAAATTTGAACTATTATTAAAAATTAATAAAGAAAAATTTGTCACTTGGGAAGGGAATTTCCGTGCACCCTTAAAAAACGCAGAAATCTTACCACGTCCATTAAATGATAAGTTGCCTATCTGGCGAGCAGTCGGTGGACCTGCAGAAAGTGCCATAAAAGCTGGGCGTCAAGGCGTCCCAATGGCCATTGCGATGTTGGGCGGTCCAGTAAGTATCTTTAAACGTTCAGTCATTGCATATCGTGAAAGCTTGGCCATCAATGGCTATAACCCAGATGATTTTCCAGTAGCAACGACCGGACTTTTCTATGCAGCCAAAGATAGTCAAACAGCTTTACGCGAATTTTATCCATATGTCAATAAAGGGATCGAAATTGCCAATGGTACTGGGTTTAACAAACGTTTATTCGCCAATGGTGCGCATCCTCAAGATGTGATGGCTATCGGAAGTCCGCAACAAATTATTGAAAAAATTCTTTATCAATATGAAGAATTTGGACACCAACGTTACATGGCCCAAATCGATTTTGGTGGGATGCCATTTAAGAAAGTCATGGAAAACATTGAAATGATTGGTACGACCATTCTGCCTGCCGTCAAAAAATATACTAAGGAGAAATAAATAATGAAAGTGGTAACCTTATCTAGCGCAACAATCGGCAGTAAAACTGCTATTGCGATTCAAAAAACAACAGATTATCTAAAACAAAAATTTCCAGAAGTTAAAGTTGAGATGATTGATCTTCGTGAAAAAAATCTAGTTTTTAGTGACGGTCGAAATTACTTAGAATATAGCGGTGATACACTCGAAGTAACGTCAAAACTAATGCAAGCTGATGCAATTATCCTTGGCACACCTATCTTTCAAGCTTCAATTCCAGGTTCATTAAAAAATATATTTGACTTATTACCGGAAAAAGCCTTACGTGATAAAGTAGTCAGTATTGTAGTCACAGCTGGTTCTAGCAAGCACTATCTCGTCCCTGAAATGCAACTGAAACCAATATTATCGTATATGAAAGCTCAAGTCTTGCCTGAGATTGTCTTTATTGAAGGACAAGATTTTAACCGTCAAGAAATTGAAAATATTGATATTCACTTTAGGTTAGAAAAACTAGTGGAAGATACTGTCTTAATGACGGAAGTATACCAAGAATTCAAACGAAAACAAGAAGCGTTGCTATTTTGACTGCTTATCACTCTATATTAAAAAGAGCCATCCTAGGACAGACTTTCCTTGGATGGCATTTTTGTTTATACGCTAGATTGATTTTCAAAATCTATACAAACTGACTAGCTGATTTAGGTTTTATCTATTCATTTTCTATGTTTCATTTAATCAATTAGAAACCTTCCGAAAAGAGACTCAATAAATCAATTCATCGCTATTTTCATAATCATTGTAATGGCTGTACTAAGTCCAATAAACGATCAATATAGCTTTTATCGTGTCCTAATTCATTTTTGGTTTGATTTGTTGTCTTTAATTCATCCGTGATTAATCCATCAATTGGGGTTTGTAAATAATAGCGGATTTTATCAGGCGAATTGATTGTCCATACGAATAATTTTTTATTCATTTGATGAACCTCTTCTGCTAACTGGGGACGATAGGAGAAATCCTCGATAGCATAAAAATCTACTGGTTCGTTCGGTAGTTTACCAAACTGAATTGGAATAACATACCCTGTATCTAGGTCAGGATCTAATTTTTCGACGGCAAGAATCGTAGGAAGATCCAGTGACATAATTTTAACTTGATTTTCCATTCCACTTTTCTTAAGCTCATTTACAAATCGAATGACATAGCTACTATCCTCGTTTCCAGTAGGTTTTAATTCTAAAATCAAATGCATCTGTAACTGCTTCGCGATTTTCAAATAATCTTTCATACTCACAATCTTACTTGTATGACCATCTTGTTTGATTTTTAAGCCGATTACTTTATTAGCAGGTAAATCAGACACTTTTTTATCTAGACCAGCCAAACGTTTTAAATCATTATCGTGCATGACTACAAACTGATGGTCTTTTGTATAAAGTAAATCCAATTCAACATAATTTGCCTTCATATTTTTAGCTGCTCTCAATCCTTCTACTGAATTTTCAACCGCCTTAGCTACATAGCCACGATGACCGACAATTTCAATTTTAGGATTATATTCTAGCGTTGCCAATTGATAGGTTTCACCTAAATAAAAACTTGCAAATACCATAAATAATAAAGCTAAACTTGCAAATTTGCGTTTCTTTTGGACATTTTGTAAAGGTAAATTTTTGCTAAACGATTGTATATTTTGAATCAGTAAATGAAAAATACCGATTTTTACAAATAAATTGGTGGCAAAGATACATCCATTAATCAATGTCAATAATAAACTTTCTAAGAATAGATTACTGCCGTTATTATCTAAAATTAAGGCTAAAACTAAAGATAATAAAAACACAGGCAATAATATGAGCAGTAATATAAATTCAATCAATGTAAAACTTAAGAAAAATTCAATTAATTTACCTTTTGTCATTTGCCAACTTCGTTTATAAATTTGTGGGAAATTCAAATCAGTCAGTGTAAATAATGGAACCACAAATAAAAAACGAAAGGCCAAATAAATCAATGTCAAACCTCCAACAAATAGCAAAACTGCACTAGTTGGTGACTTACTCCATTCACCCGTAATAAAATCCGGAATGTATAGTTCGTTTGTCAAAGTAGTAGATAATCCTAAATTAGCAATAGGGATTCCTAAAATAACATATACTAAAAAATACAATCCGTTAAATATATTTTGCTTATTCAACTTTAAATGCGTTGGATGAAATAGTTCTTTCCATGCTATTTTTTTCTGGTTGCTTGCCCCTAGAATCATTAAGCAAAAAACTTGGTATTCAAGAAATAATAATACTACCAACAATATTAAATAAACAATTAAACTAATAAAACCCATTGGATTCAAGAGTATCTGAATAATATTTGTGTTATTCAAATTATCCTGTCCCGTCATCAACAATACAAAGCCAAAGATTCTTCTAAGTATAAAGCTTCCCGCAACACCAAATATTAACTGGATTAATATTCCTGTATACAAATAGTGCCATTTGTTCTTATTTAAATCTTTTAACGTTTCTTTTGCTTGTTTTAAAACACGTTGAATCATCTGTATTCCCCCTTTTCATGCATTTTATTATAGCGAAAACTACTTTTGATTTCTAGTTTATTTTTCGATTATAAATTATCATATTAGGTTATTTATTCATGATGCTAATAAATTTGATAAAATATCATCATTCTGTTATGATGAAAAATGGAGGGGTTAGAAATGAACGAGATTATACTTTTAGTTTTACTACTATTTTTAGGAAGAGTGATTAATTCCAAACGACTTGAACGTTTTATTTTCTTTAAAACTTTAGCTGTTTTTGCCGCAATGCTATTCTTTTCAACAACAGTATTTTTAATCCTAGTATTTGGACTTTTGTTCATCAGCCAATATATCGTAACACCACTTGGAAAGTCCCCCTTTATGACAATGTTTATGCTAATTTTGGTTTCAGGAGTCATTTTATATTTTGTAGTCAGTAAACTTGCAAATAAATGGCATATATCAATGACCATTTTCACCTTAATTGAATACTATATTCAATGGGGACTCATTTATATCACTTTGTATCAGGTGGCTGTTGATAATTTTATTAAAGGTACAGACATTGAAAAGTTAATCGAAGGGGGAGTCAGTAGTCCGGCCTATCTCATGCTTGCATTCTTACCATCATTTATTTCTGTATGGATTGCCACAATTATGTACAAACTTGAAAAACATGAAATATAACTCATATCAATTATATCACTCACACCGATAATAAAGCTATCTTTTTACAATATAAATATTTGAAACAAAAGACTCACTAATGTGTAATATCACAAAATAGATAATCTTACACCTAGTGAGTCTATATTGTATTCATTATAGGTACAATCTATTCATCTGAATACTTCAATATACAATGAATTCACAAGCTAAATTAAGAATCCCTCAAATACTTCATTTCCTAGAAAAAGTCCTTTTTTGGTTAGTTGAATATAGCCGTTATCCGTTTGATTGAGTAATCCTTTAGATACATAATTTTCAACAACAGAACCGTATATTTGATGAAAATCAACACCAAATTTCTCATTAAAGTGCGCAATGGAGACGCCTTGTGCTTTACGGAGTCCTAAAAACATCTCCTCTTCCATGCGCGCTTTTTGATCTAAGGTTTCTTCAGAGAGAATTGGCAATTGTTGGTTTCGCAAAGGATTTAAATAATGTTGAATCGGCCCATGATTTTTATATCGTACTTTGTCCACATACCCACTTGCCCCAGCACCAAAGCCAAAATAATACTCATTATTCCAGTAAACAAGGTTGTGCTGTGACTGAAAGCCTGGTTTAGCAAAGTTTGAAACTTCATACTGCTCATAACCTTTTTGACGCATCACATCCATCGCCAAGGCAAGCATTCCCGCCTCTTCTTCCTGGCTAGGTAGTTCTATACGTCCTTTTCGCACCCAATTCATAAACATCGTCTTATTTTCCAAAATCAAAGAATACATCGAGTAGTGTGGCAAATGATAACTAAGTGCTTTCTGCAAAGTCTCTTCGAAATCTTGCATTGTCTGATCTGGTAAAGCATAAATCAAATCAATACTCACATTATCAAAATGATTCTTCGCTAAAAAGTTCAGTGTATGATCCACATCTTTAACCGTATGCTTACGACCAATTTTCTTCAGTAGCCGATCATTAAAAGTCTGCACGCCCATTGATAACCGATTGACCCCATATTCTTGCATAATATGAAGTTTATTTTCCGTTAAATCTCCTGGGTTAGCTTCGACAGTGAATTCTGTAGTTGTCGTCACATCAAAATATTCGCTCACACTTACCAATAAATGTCGTAACTGCTCATCACTTAAAGAAGTGGGTGTACCTCCTCCAATGTAGATAGTCGGTGTTTTTTTGTTTGGATATTTTTCTAGCCATAATTTCATTTCCAAATCCAGTTTTTCTAGGTACTCATCTACGGGTTGTCCTTCATAAAAGACTTTATTAAAATCGCAATAATAACAGATATGCTCACAAAAAGGTATATGAATATAACTTGAAATCGCCTCTAACATTTCCATCCCCCTTTCTTTCTCATTTTTGATATAATATACACAAGGAAGTGATTGTCATGGAAGAAAATGTCCTTTTTAATCTCGGAAATCTGGTAGCCAGTAGTAAAGATGAAAAAGAATTAATCCGTATGGCGCAAATTGCAAGCGGAAAAAATATCAAAGACGTTTCCCCTGCGACCTTGCCAGACGGATTTCTCATCATAAAAGTACCTGATAGTGAAGAATTTCAGCTAATCAATGTTCAAAAATCATGATTACTTCACTAAGGATGCAAAATAATTTCTTGTATCTTCCTCATCTTGATGGAGTTGTTGAATCAAACCTTCAGCTCCATCAAATTTAATTTGTTCACGGAGTAAATGTAACCAACGCACTTCCACAAATTCACCATATATCTCTTGATGAAAATCTAAAATATAGACCTCTACAGTTAATTTACGACCTTCTCCAAACGTATCATTATGACCAATTGATCCCATGGCTTGATGCCAGGTATTGCCCACTTTAAATTCACAAACATACACACCCTCAATTGGCAAGCGTGTCGTTGGGCTAAACCGAATATTCGCAGTAGGAAAACCTAGTGTTCGACCACGCGCATCACCATGCATCACAGTTCCTTCTATCGTATAAGGATATCCCAATAATTCATTAACTTCTTGCATGTTACCTTTTGCCAATGCTTGACGAATTGCAGTAGAACTAACCTTTTGTCCATGTTCACTTAATTCAGGGACTTCGATAACTTCAAAGCGTTGATTCGCTAATTTTGCTAAATCTTTCATCGTCGCTTTTCCTTGATAGCCAAACGTATAATCAAATCCAGCCACAACTACTTTAGCATGCAAACCTATGATATATTGTTCGATAAATTCTTCGGGTGTTAATTTCGCAAAAGCTGAAGTGAAATCAACCACATATAATAAATCCACACCAGCTTTTTCAAATAATTGCGCTTTTTGATGCATACTCGTTAAATAAGTCATCGTTTCTTTAGACATTTTTTGAAAAACGATGGATGGGTGTTGGTTAAAAGTCATCAGCGCTAGTTTCAGATTCTTCTCTTTTGCTAGTTTTGTCCCTTGTTCAATCACTGCATGATGACCACGATGCACTCCATCAAAAAAGCCCAGCACCAAAACAACCTCTTCCTTGATTACTCGTTCTTGGCGATATGGATGTCTTAATTCAATAATATTCATAACTATTATTCCTTCATTTCTAATTGCGTTCTTAACATTTTTTTTGGTTTAAGCATATTATTATCACTTGGACTGACTTCATAGATACTTAATACGCACTCGTTGTAATATAAAGCGATTGGACGATCTGGACAAGTATTAAAACCAAATTGCCAATACGGAATCCGCATCCCATTCATCACTTTTTTGGTCAACTCTTCAGAAATATCAATGCGTGGAAAATCACGAACCCCATACTCAATGGGTAAAAGCAGCTTTTCTACCTCATTGTTTGCCATCGCTTGAGCTACTTGATCTAAAGTTACGGCTTGCTCTTTGGTAAAGCCACCACTTTTTATCCGTGTTAAATCGGACATATGAGCAGCAAAGCCTAATTTTTCCCCTAAATCAACAGCTAGCGTACGAACATAAGTACCTTTGCCACAAGCTACCTGAAAGCGCCAAGATAGCGTGTGTTTTTGCGCATCAAAGACCGGTTCCGTGATTCTTTGAAAGCGATAAATTTGAGCTTTTCTGACGGGTCTTTCAACAGTTTCGCCATTACGTGCATATTCATATAATCGCTTACCATTCACTTTAACTGCTGAATACATGGGTGGAATTTGCATAATCTCACCAATAAAAGTCTGCATTGTGCTATCAATCAATTCATTTGACAGAACTTTTTCAACGGGTGTTAATTCAACAATCTCCCCACTCGCATCCTCTGTCGTCGTCGAATAGCCTAAAGTAATTTCGCCTTCATATACTTTTCCAGAATCCGTCAAAAATTCAACAACCTTAGTCGCCCGTCCGATACAGATTGGTAAAATGCCATCAACATCAGGATCCAAAGTCCCGCTATGACCAATCTTTTTCATATGTAAAATTTTGCGTAACTTAAATACACAGTCATGACTCGTTAAGCCACGTTCTTTCCATAAAGGTAAAATGCCTTCCATGATTTCCTTCCTTTTCTATAAAATCACACTTCTCCATTTTATCCTACATATGGAATAAAAACAAGTTAACAAATCAGGCACAAAAAAACACCTTGAGCGAATCAAAGTGTGAATAAAAAAATTAAATGGCACTCTTGTTTTTTCAGACAAAAGCACCATTTAATTTACTGCTATCCTTTTTCCAATCATTTAGATTACTTCTCCTACATAGAACTTTTCCTTTATTCACCCATATTTTAATGCGCTTAGCAAAATCTTGCAATAGCTCTTTTCTAATATGATAACAAGAAAGTTTACATATTGCTATTGTGTCTCAAAACTTAATGGATATCTTTGTGCTAAATCCTGTAAGTAGTTTTCCCATCTGTGTGCTATTTGTGACTCATCTTTACGAATACGACCACTATTTACCGCAGCAATTAGCCCATGAATATATGCAAAAGCCTCAATAAAGAAGAATTTTTGTTCTTTATCTGTTAAGTTACGTTCAAATTCAAAAATCTCCGTCATAAAATAAGTTTTTAACTTCTCATTTAATTCTTTTGGATTACCGTTCATATCTTGAAAACAACTCTGATACCAATTAGGTTTCTTTAGTGCATAGAAAATAAAAGATATCGGATAATTAATCATTTTACAACTATCTTTTTTATACTTAAATTCCATATAATTATGACATCTGCGCCACAACTTGTTAATAAGCGCATCTTTTAAATCATCCATATTCGCAAATTGCAAATAAATCGGTTGTGGTGAACAGCCTAATTCATTAGCAATAGCGCGAGCAGTCAAATGTTTAAAGTCTTGTTCAAAGATTACATTCAATCCAGCATCGACAATCATTTCTTTCGTATACGTTACTCTTTTCATAAATATTTTCTCTCCTTACATTCTGCCCGTATTGTACACCTTTAAATGTGAAAACGCAAACAGATAGGCGTAATTATTGTTATAGAATTTTTTAATAATAGGCGAAGTTTACTCTTTGTTTGACAAATTGTAAAGACACAAATCAAAAATTGTAATAAGAAACTGAGCCAGATGATACTTTCTGACTCAGTAAAATATTAATATTCTTTATTTAAATTTCTTAGCATTTCATCAATTTTATTACCATAGTCAATAGATTCATCATAACTAAAGAATAGTTCAGGTGTTTTATATAAGGTTAACACATGACCCAATTCTCGTCTGATTAGTCCAGTTGCTTTTTCTAACCCTTGTTGTGCTTTTGTACGTTCTGAAGCAAGGTTAGATAAAATGGTATAGTAAATCGTTGCTTGTTGTAAATCTCCAGTCACACGAACTTCAGTAATTGTTACTTCTTGTACGCGTGGGTCACGAACTTTTTTACGCAAGATTTGATTGACTTCTTTTTGGATTTCTTGTGCTAAGCGTCTATCACGATAGTTTGCCATAATTTCCTCCTTAGCAGCTGTCTATTAGTCTACTTTGACTTCTTCCATGATGAAGGCTTCAATAATGTCGTCTACTTTGATATCATTGAATTTCTCAATCATCGCACCACATTCAAATCCCATCTTAACTTCTTTGACATCATCTTTGAAGCGTTTCAAACTAGCAAGTTGTCCTTCATAAATAACGATACCATCACGAATGACGCGTACACCGCTATCACGTTTGACTGAACCTTCTAATACATAACATCCAGCAATTGTACCGACTTTAGAGACTTTATAGGTTTCACGAACCACCATTTGACCCGTAATTTTTTCTTCGTATTCTGGATCAAGCATCCCTTTCATCGCTGTTTCAATTTCTTCAATAGCTTTATAGATAATGCGATGTAAACGAATTTGAACACTTTCAAGTTCTGCTTGTTGTTTTGCTTGTGGTGTAGGTCGCACGTTAAAGCCAATGATAATCGCATTTGAGGCCGCAGCTAGCGTAACGTCACTTTCATTTACCGCCCCAACCGCTGAGTGAACGATATTGACACGAACACCTTCTACATCAATTTTTTGTAAGGATGCAGATAAAGCTTCAGCAGATCCTTGTACATCCGCTTTAATAATGACATTAACTTCTTTTAATTCACCTTCTTTAAGGCTATCAAATAAGTTATCTAAAGTAACGCGATGTGTAACTGCACGTTGTTGGACTAAGGCCCGTTTCGCACGTTCTTCACCAGCAGCACGCGCCGTCTTTTCATCTTCAAAGACAACGAAACGATCACCAGCTTGTGGGACATCATTCAAACCAGTAATTTCCACCGGAGTTGCAGGGCCAGCAGCTTTTTCACGACGTCCTAAGTCATTTGTCATCACGCGGACACGACCAAATGTATTACCGACAACAATTGGATCACCGACATGCATCGTTCCTTGTTGTACTAATAATGTAGCAACTGGTCCTTTACCTTTATCTAGACGAGCTTCAATAACTGTACCAATTGCACGTTGCGTTGGATCAGCTTTTAAGTCTTCCACCTCAGCAACTAATAGAATCATTTCTAATAATTCATCAATATTTTGACCGAATTTCGCTGAGATTTCTACAAAGATGGTATCGCCACCCCAGCTTTCTGGAATTAATTCATATTCAGTTAATTCTTGCATCACGTGTTGTGGATTAGCCGCTGGTTTATCAATTTTATTTACTGCTACAATAATTGGTACATTGGCAGCTTTGGCGTGGTTAATCGCTTCAACAGTTTGTGGCATAACTCCATCATCAGCCGCTACGACTAAAATAGTGATATCCGTGATACTTGCACCACGAGCACGCATACTTGTGAAGGCTGCGTGTCCAGGTGTATCCAAGAAGGTAATTGGTTTACCATCGATATCAATTTGGTACGCCCCAATATGTTGGGTAATTCCGCCAGCTTCTCCACTTGTTACCCGTGAATTACGTAAAGTATCTAGTAAAGTCGTTTTACCATGGTCAACGTGTCCCATGATTGTCACAACTGGTGGACGTGCCACTAAATTCTCTTCATTAATCTCTTCAGGTGCAAAGAATTTATCAATATCTGCAATATCGACTTGGACTTTTTCTTGCGCATCGATTCCATAATCTGCTGCTAATAATTCAATGGTATCCGTATCTAATGGTTGGTTTTGATTCACCATTACGCCCATCATAAATAATTTCTTGATAATTTCAGCTGGTTCACGGTGAATTTTTTTCGCAATTTCAGCGACATTCATACCATCTGTATATTCCAATACTTCTGGTAATTCACGGAACTTGCGTGGTGGCACAGCTGGTTTCTTTTCTTGTTGCTTATTATTTTTGCCTTTTTTGCCCTTGAATTTATTATTTGGTTTGTCGAAATCTTTCTTATTATTCTTTTTAGCATTTCGTCCTCTACCAATATTATCGTCTTCATAGCGATCATTGTTATGTTGTTTTTTCGCTTTGTTTTTTGGTCGCTCTTGTTTACGATTCTCTTGTTCAGCGGCAACTGGGACAACTTTTTTCGCTTTTTCTGATTTTGATTGATTTTCTTGTTTCATTGATTTTCCTTGCTTTTCAGGTTGACTCACTTGAGATTTCTTTTCCTTTTTATCGTTTGACACATTATCAACAACTTTCATTTCTGGTTTTTCATTTTTAGGCTCCAATTGAGGTTGCTCAATGTTCACTTCTTTTTCACTAACTTTAGCAACCACCTTTTCCTCTGCTTTCTTCTCAACTACTGTAGCTACTTCTGGTTTAGGTGTTTCCTTTTTCTCAAGCTGAACTGGAAGTACTTTTTCAGCTGGTTTTTCTTTAGAAACTTTAACTTCGGGTGTTTTCTTCACTTCCGCAACAACTTCTTGCATAATGACTTCTGATTTTTTCACTTCAGACACTTTAGTTTGCTTTTCTGAAACAACTTTTTTAGATGCCTCTTTGACTTCGCTAACTGGTTTAGCAACTTTATTTTTGCTTACTGATTCAGCTTTTGAAGCATCGTTTGCTTTTTGATTTGCGCCATTTTTAGTATTTTTGCGATTCTGATTATTTGAATTCGTATTTCTTTGTTGTTTATGACGGTTTAGAAAGTTTGGATTGTTTCTTTGGGTTTGGAATTTTTTATGAGCATCCTTTTGAACCACTTCACGATTTTGAAACTCGGATTTTAATTGTTGCGCTTCTTCTTTCGTGATTGCACTACGATGATTTTCTACTTCCATTCCAATTGTTTTGGCTTTTTCCACTAATTCTTTACTGGAGACATTTAAATCTTTCGCCAATTCATAAATTCTGACTTTACTCATTCAATCACCTTCCTATTCGTTCAATAATTCCCCCATTTTCTTAGCAAAGCCGTGATCTATCACCGCAATTGCTTTTCTTGGTTTTCCTAAAGCTTGGGTCAATTCAAGACTAGTAAAAGCTTCACTTAGAGGGATTTCATAATATCTTGATTTATCTTGCAATTTCTTTAAGGTATGCTTACCCGCATCGCTTGCTACAAAAACATATTTTGCTTTTTGTGCTTGGATTTCTTTGGTAACAAGTTCTTCACCCGTTACTAATTTACCCGCGCGTTGGGCAAGACCTAAAAGATTTAATACTTTTTGTTTATTCATTTCCAAATAACTCTCGACGTGCTTTTTGATGTTTCACATAATCTAGTAATTCTTGGTAAAATTCGTCACCTAACGTCACACCAAATTTTTTATCAAAGATGCGTTTTTTCCAAGCAAGTTCAGCTTCTTCTGGCTCCATCGCAATATAGGCACCACGTCCAGGCATTTTACCCGTTGGATCGATGGAAACGACACCTTCTTTTGAGCGCGTAATTCTTAATAATTGTTTTTTAGGAATCACTTCACCGGTTACAACAGAGGTTCTTAAAGGGATTTTTCTTTGCTTCATAGGTACCTCCTATTCTTCAGTTAAAGTTTCATCTTCGCTTTCTAATACTTCTACAGCTTCATCTTGTGCAACTTCCTTAGCTACAACTTCTTCACTGATTTCTTGTGCCACTTCGTCAAACGCTTCTTCTACTAATGATTCATCTACTTCTTCTTGAGCTTCTTGTGCTTCAAGTTGCGCGTAGAATTCTTGCATTTGAGATTCAGGTTTGATATCAATTTTATGGTTGGTCAATTTGGCAGCTAAACGCGCATTTTGACCACGTTTACCAATAGCTAAGGATAATTGATTGTCTGGCACAACAACAGTACATGATTTTGGATTTTCTAAGTCAAAGATTACATCGCTTACTTCTGCTGGATTCAACGCATTGGCAATGTAAACAGCTGGATCTTCATCCCATTCAACGATATCCATGTTTTCACCTTTTAATTCATTGACTACATTTTGGACACGTTGACCTTTTGGACCGACACAAGTACCCACTGGATCAATATCTGCATCAAATGAACGAACCGCAATTTTAGAACGGTCCCCAGCTTCACGGGCAATACTCATGATTTCAACAGTACCATCGTACACTTCTGGGACTTCTTGTTCAAATAAGCGACGTAGTAAATCTGGATGACTACGGCTGACAAAGACTTGAGGACCTTTTGAAGTGTTCTCCACCTTAGATACAAAGACTTTAATACGATCATGTGGTTGGTAGAATTCATTTAACATTTGGTCTTGTTTTGATAAGACGGCTTCAATCTTACCTAAATTCACGTATATATAACGGTTATCTTGACGTTCAACGATACCTTGAAGGATTTCTTTTTCATATTGTGAGAATTCTTCATAGATAATGCTACGTTCTGCTTCACGAACACGCTGTAAGATGACTTGTTTAGCAGTTTGAGCGGCAATCCGACCGAAATCTTTTGGTGTCACCTCAAAACGAATCTTATCTCCAATTTCATAATGCGGATTAATCGCAATAGCATCTTTAATTGAAACTTCTAATTGGCTATCCATGACTTCTTCAGTGACTTCTTTCACCGCATAAACATGGATGTTACCTTTCTTTTGATCAAATTCAACTTCCACATTTTGGGCTTGTCCATAGTGGCGTTTATAGGCAGAGATTAAAGCGGCTTCCAAGGCTTCAATCACGATTTCTTTGGCAATACCTTTTTCCGCTTCTAAAGTTTCTAAGGCCTTTAACATTTCTTTACTCATTTGATTATTTTCCCTCCATAATTAAAACTGAATTGCTAAACGAGCTTTGGCAATATTGTTTCGATCAAAAGTGATTTGCTTTTCACGTGTTTTGATGCGCACTTTTAATGTTAATTGATTTTCATCGAAGCTTTCCAAAAATCCTTCATAAACTTTTTCATCTTGAACAGCTTGATATAAGGAGATATGGATATATTCTCCTAATGCTTTTTCATAATCTTTTTCTTTCTTCAAAGGACGTTCTGCTCCTGGTGAAGAAACCTCTAAAAAGTAAGCTTGTGGGATTGGATCAGGATCAACGTTATCTAATTTTTCGCTTAATTGTTCACTGACAAGCGCACATTCTTCAATATCAATACCGCCTTCTTTATCGATAAAGACGCGAAGATACCAGCTTTTTCCTTCTTTGACAAATTCTACTTCTACTAATTCAAATCCATGTTCATCAACAATTGGTGTAACTAAATCGGTAACTGTTTGGACAACACTACTCAAATTTTTTCAGACCTCCTTTAGTGATCTTCAAGGCTTTTTTCATTAAAAAGAGTGAGCAACTAAACATCGCTCACTCACCTTCAAGTATCATTACTAATGAAAATATAGCATACTTTTTTCATAAAATCAAATAGATTGCAAAATTAATCCATGAAAAGTCCGTTTGATAGTATATGAACTTGGAATACTGTGCGGCATTAATAATTTGTATCCCTTACAGCATCTTCACCTTTCCAACCATCGTTCTTAAAATGTGCTATTTATGCTTCGGCGTATGCTACAACTTTGATTTGTATGCCTAAACCTAAACCTTTTGCATAACGATTTAAGGTTGCTAATGTTGGGGTAGAATCCAATTGTTCAATTTTAGCCAATTGAGATTGTTTCATTCCTATTTTTTTTGGCAAGCTCAGTTTGAGAAATACCGCGGCGAATTCTTTCAGCTTGCAAATAACTTAATGTATCAATTAGTTTAATTTCATCTTTAGAAACCTGAATAATTCATACTATTCAGCATAAATTTTTCAATCGTTGTTGTACCAAGAAATTAACGAATTTTTGTATTTCACCCATTAAGTGATGAAAAAAGAACTCCAATTTGTTATAGTAAAAATAGTAAAGAATACATAACAAAGGAGTTCTTCTAATGAATACTTTACACAAAAATTCTTCACTTTTCAATACAAAACTTTCCATTTCTCATGATGGTGGTTGTTTGTCTAATGATGCTGGTCTTATTTTAGCCAAGCAATTCATGCATTTACTTGATTTTGAACAGTTAAGCGACCAATCTCTTCACTTTCATGATTCACGCGCCTACTTTACACACAGTAACATCAGTATTTTGGAACGGGGCTGACCCATTAGTCTCTAATAAAAAATGAGTATATAAATAATCCGAACGTTCATTGTTGATTTTATGAGTAATCAAGTTGAACATTCGGATTTTCTTTGTCTTTTATTAATTATTTATTTCATCATA
>DWVH01000068.1 GCA_019120335.1 Candidatus Enterococcus stercoripullorum | reverse complement strand
AGCCTGTAACAAAAGGAAGACAAGAATTGATTCATCTGAAACTTTGGCTAAACTAACATTACGCCGATGTTTGAAGAAATCGGGGCAATAGTTTTGGTAGAAATGATGACAAATTTGACATAATTGGCGTACATTCCATTGTAAATGATAAGATTTAACGGTATAGTGTAAGTGGCTCATTTGGACTAACCTCCTGTATGTTTCATCCCTTACAGTATAGTCCATTTGGGCTTTTTATTGTATTTTGAAATAAACTAGCATCACGGGTATAATATATATATTTCAACTAAAAATAGTTTGACAATCAAAAGAATTTAGATAATAATAAGAAATCATAAATGAAAATATCAATCGATGATAATAAAGGAGAAATATTATGAGCTTTTTAACTGGTAAAAAAATTGTGGTTATGGGTGTAGCCAATAAAAAAAGTATCGCCTGGGGCTGTGCTCAAGCGTTGGTCCAACAAGGTGCTGAAGTCATATATACTTATCAAAATGAAAGAATGGCTAAATCATTGATCAAATTAATTGGAAAAGAGCCTTTCATGGTTGAGTGTGATGTCGCTGATAATCAGTCCATTCAATCTGCCTTTGAACAAATCCAATCTTATGCTGGTGAAATCCACGGTGTGGTCCATGCGATTGCCTATGCGAATAAAGAAGATTTACAAGGAAAAGTAACTGAAATTTCACGTCAAGGTTATGCTTTAGCACAAGATATTAGCAGTTATTCTTTCATTGCTGTTTCGAAATATGCTAAACCTATTCTTGCTGAAAATAGCGGGATTGTAACTTTGACCTATTTAGGGGCTGAACGTGCAGTACCAAATTATAATATGATGGGGATTGCCAAAGCGGCTTTAGAAGCGTCTGTACGTTATCTTGCAGCGGAATTATCTCCTGAAAAAATCAGGGTGAATGCTATTTCGGCTGGTGCGATTAAAACACTCGCTGTAACGGGTGTCAAAGATTATCAAAAACTATTACAGCTGTCAGAAGATCGTACACCAGATAATGTAGGCGTCACAATTGAAGAAGTCGGCAATGTATGTGCTTTTTTAATTAGTCCCCTTTCAAGTGGCATTATTGGCGAAGTAATATTTGTTGATAAAGGAGTTCATCTATCGTAAAGGTATTATGTAAACTTTATTCTTCACCTTCCCTTTCTTTTGATTTTTACTTTGTTATGATACAATTATTATAAAGGAGGGATTTTATGTTAGCTACGAATAATGGCTCTGTAGCAGAAACAACAGAAAAACAATTAAATGCCTTGCAACGTTGGTGGCATAATATTAATTGGGAGAATATTATTAATACAATTGTTGATAAAACAATTGGTGTGGTTTTACTCACCCTTTTATTCTTTATCCTTCAGCGTTTGAGTTTCTTTTTACTTGATCGTGTCTATAAACAATATTCCAAGCGATATAGTATGAATGAAAGTCGTTTAAACACTATTAAAACATTGATGCATAATTTTATTCAATATACCCTTGGCTTTTTTTACATTTATAGTTTATTATCTGTATTAGGTTTTCCGATTGGTTCATTACTTGCTGGTGCCGGAATTGCTGGTATTGCAATTGGTCTTGGTGCGCAAGGTTTTATGAATGATATTATTACTGGTGCCTTTATTATTATGGAACAACAAATCGATGTGGGGAACTATATTCGCCTACCAATTTTAGGGATAGAAGGAACGGTGATGTCTGTCGGAATACGTACGTTACAATTAAAATCATCGGATGGTACCCTACATTACGTTCCGAACCGAAATATCACCGTCATTAGTAATACATCGCGAGAAAATATGCAAGTATTAGTTGATGTAAGAATTAATCCAAAAGAAGGAATTGAGGAAATGAAGCAAATTATCGCAACGGTAAATCAAGAATTTGCTCAAGTCCATCAAGACGACATTGTGACACCGCCAAGCATTTTTGGTGTGGTTGACTTAGGAAATAATAATTTTGCGATTCGCAGTGTGATGTATGTTTCAAATGGTCAACAATTTAGTATTAAACAATCATATTTAACTGATTGCATTGACGCCTTAGTACAAAACGGCTACACCATTCCTAATACACCGATTATTACGAAATAAAAAATTCGCCCATTTACTGAATGTTTATCAGTTAATGGGCGGTTTTACTTATTGGGCTTTTTTATGTTCGTTTTTTTCTATTAGATAATATCTAGTTTCAATTTCATGTACCATATGATTGACAGATTTGAGTATCGTTTTTCTTGTATAAATGCCTAAAAAAACATTTTCTTCTGTTACATAGGGTAAAAAGGGTTCATTGACCAAACGCCGCAACAAGACTTCTAGCCCTTCGTTTTGATGAATGGTTGTGACATTTACTTCCATTACATCAGCAACAATTAAACTTTCAAGTAGACTCATATCAAAACCAGTTAAGCCACTAATTGCGCGCATAATATCTGCTAATGAAAGTAAGCCTACTAAATGATCTTCACTGTCTAATACTGGTATTTTTGAATATCCCACATTTGTAAGGACTAAAAGTGCATGTTCTAATGGATGGGTGTAAAGTACCGCTGCAACATTTTCAGATTCGATTAAAAAAGTATCTTCTGTTTCAGTTAGTAATTCTTTGACGTGTTTACCAATCATTTTTTATCCACCTATTTTTCAAATTCAAAAGCTAAATCGGCAATTGGTTGATTTGCACGATTGTAGTACTGAATTTTCCAATGTGTTGGTGTACTTTCAATAATCGCAAAACTACGATGTTGAATCGGGCCTCGTGGTAGTAAGATGCTACCAGGATTTAAATAAAGACGATGATTCACTACTTCGCAACCAATTAAGTGGGTATGTCCAAACAATACGATATCAGCATGACTTTGTTCCGCTAAATAAGTAAGTTTTTGTAGTCCTATTCGTACACCGTAAAGATGACCGTGTGTCACCAAGATTTTATCTTCTGGTGTGGTAATGATTTTAACATCTTCATACCCATTATCGTAATCACAGTTTCCAGCAACGACATGGATTTCTTTCCATAATTCATCATCACTAGATAATTCTGAATCTCCGCAATGTATCACGTAATCTACTTTATCTTTCCATTGTTTGAATATATCGACCACAATTTGACGATCTTGATGGCTATCACTCAGTACAAGATATTTCATAATCATTCTTCCTCTCTATGCTTCTAACCAGGCTTGCCATAATCCATTCAATTTTTTCATCGCTTGACTACGATGTGAAATCGCATTTTTCTCTTCTGGTGTTAATTCAGCAGATGTTTTTTCTAGACCATCAACGATAAATAATGGATCATAACCAAAACCATTTTCACCTCTAGGAATACGTGCAATACGTCCGTTCCAAATGCCTTCAACAACTAGCGATTCTTTTTGTGGCGCAGCAAAGACCAAGGTACAATGGAATTGAGCTGTACGATTTTCATCTGCTACATCGGTTAATTCATGCAGTAATTTGGCATTATTGGAGGCATCACTCTTTTGTTCACCGGCAAAGCGTGCGGAATAAATCCCTGGCATGCCTCCAAGTGCATCGACAGTTAAACCAGAATCATCAGCTAATACTGGACATTGAAGGATATTGGCAATTGTTTCCGCCTTTAATCGAGCATTTTCTTCAAAAGTTTGACCAGTTTCTTGCACTTCAGGTAATTCAGGAAAATCTTTCATGGTTTTAATTTGATAGCCCGCTTTAGCAAACATTTTTTCAAATTCTTTCGCTTTACCCATATTTCCTGTTGCAATCATAATCGTTTTATCAGCAACAGCATCTTTAGCTGTATTCTGTACATATAAAGCTTCTTTTTGATAAGCAATTAATGATTCGATAGCTTCTTTTCCATAGTGTAATAAGTTATTTAATTGTTCGCCATCAAAGGTAGCTTCCTCACCTGTCCCTTGAATTTCAACAAAGCGGCCAGATTCAGTCATGACTAAATTCATATCTACTTGGCAGGCAGAATCCTCAATGTAATCCAAGTCGACGGCGTAACTATCATCTTCTAAAATCCCTACACTAATAGCAGCTAGATGTTCTTTAATTGGATTTTCGCTTAGCTCCCCTGTTTGCATCAGTTTATTAATCGCTAATTGTAAAGCAACAAAAGCACCAGTAATACTTGCTGTACGTGTACCTCCATCTGCTTGAATGACATCACAATCGACAATGATGCTACGTTCTCCAAGTTTTTCTAGATCAACCACCGCACGCAAACTCCGACCAATTAATCGCTGAATTTCCATTGTGCGTCCGGATAATTTACCTTTTGAGCTTTCACGACGATTTCGAGTATTGGTTGCTCGTGGTAACATACTGTATTCAGCGGTTACCCAACCAGTTTCGCTACCACGTAAAAATGGTGGCACGCTTTCTTCAATTGTCGCAGAACAAATGACTTGTGTATCTCCAAAAGAAATCACAACCGATCCTTCTGGATGCTTAAAGACATTTGTTTGAATATCAATTTTTCTTAAATCATTTACTTGACGGCCATCATGACGCATGTAAATTCCCCCTTTATAATTGAATATGTTTTGCTTGAATATCAGAAATATTTAACCAATTTTTAGCAATTTGATTAAAACTCTGTGTTGATCCGGTTGTATAAAATTGACGTGTTGGTGTGGTATTTTCCGGTGAGTTGGCAATATCAAAGTAGTCTAAAAGCATGCTGACCTCACCGACTGTTTCAACGCCAGAGTCGATTAAAACCACCTCTTTGCCCATTACATTTTGAATAATCGGACGTAGTAAAGGATAGTGTGTACATCCTAAAATCAAGGTGTCGATGTTTTTTTTCGTCATCGGTTGTAGGGTTTGAGCTACAATTTTTTTGGCTACACTAGAATTTGCTTGATTACTTTCTACTATCGGAACAAATCTAGGACACGCTAGACTCACAGGTTGAGCAGTCGGTACTTTAGAAAGGATGGCTTGTTCATAACTGCCACTTTTGATGGTCCCTTGTGTACCGATAATCCCTATTCGTTGCGATTTTGTATTTTTGACAGCAGCTCTAGTTCCAGGTAAAATCACACCGACAACTGGAATGTCTAATTGTTCCTTAATTTGGTTTAAAGCCGCTGCAGTCGCCGTATTACAAGCGATTACAAGCATTTTAATATTTTGTTTTAGTAAAAAACGAGTCATTTGCCAAGTAAATTCAATGACTTGTTCTTTTGGGCGTGGACCATATGGACAACGCAAATTATCTCCTAAAAAAATAATATTTTCATTTGGTAGTTGTTTTAAAGCTTCCTTAACAACGGTTAGCCCTCCTACTCCTGAATCAATAAAACCAATTGGAGCAGTATTTATCATAAAATAAACTTCCTTTTTTTATATTTTATCCATACATATTTTCGCTTTTTTTAGTTAAGAATGCAAGTAATTATCTTGAAATCTTAGCAAACCAAAATAAATTTTAATCTTTGCAATTAAAAAGTCATAAACTGGTTGCTAAATCTAGTAAAACAAGGTAGGATAAAACTTGTGAGAATTAGTAGAAAAAGGTGAAAACAATGAATATTATTTTAACTGGTGATCGTCCAACAGGTCAATTGCATTTAGGTCATTATGTTGGTTCTTTAAAAAAACGTGTTGAAATGCAAGCTGATGAAAATAATCAAATGAATATCATGATTGCAGATGTGCAAGCTTTAACCGATAATGCCAAAAATCCCGAAAAAGTTTCTAAAAATGTATTAGAAGTTGCCCTTGACTATTTAGCAGTTGGTTTAGATCCAAAACGTTCAACCTTATTTATTCAGTCACAAATTCCACAATTGGCTGAATTGATGATGTATTACATGAATTTAGTTACGGTTGCGCGTGTCAAACGGAATCCCACTGTTAAAAGCGAAATTGAACAAAAGAAATTTGGTGAAAGTGTCCCAACCGGATTTTTTGTTTACCCTATCTCTCAAGCAGCAGATATTACGGCTTTTAAAGCAAATCTGGTACCCGTTGGCGAAGATCAAAAGCCAATGTTAGAACAAACACAAGAAATTGTTCATACATTTAATAGTACTTATGGTGAAGTTTTAGTCGAACCTAAAGCTGTTTTACCTGAAAAAGGAATGGGCCGTTTACCAGGTATCGATGGCAATGGTAAGATGAGTAAGTCTTTAAATAATGGTATTTACTTGGCTGATAATGCGGATACGATTAAGAAAAAAGTGATGTCTATGTACACCGATCCAAATCATATTCACGTTGAAGATCCTGGAAAAGTCGAAGGAAATATGGTCTTTACTTATCTTGATGTATTTGGCAAAGATAAAGCCTATATTGAAGAGTTAAAAGAACATTATCGCCGTGGTGGACTTGGTGATGTTAAAATTAAACGCTACTTAATTGATGTATTAGAAGCTGAATTAGCCCCAATTCGTGCTCGTCGTTTGGAGTTTGCAAAAGACCCGCAAGCTGTGATGGAAATGTTGAGACAAGGTAGCTTACAAGCTGAAAAAGTAGCAGCTGCAACACTTGATGATGTGAAAAAAGCGATGGGTATTCAATATTTTTAATAGATTTACGAGGATTGAAGTGAAGTCAATCCTCGTTTTTTCTTTATCTTAAATTTTCCCAAACGGTAATTAACTTATTAATTTTACAGGGCGCATCTAACCCAAACTCTCTAAGTAACATTTGAACCAGATTCTCATCTAGTTTTTCTTTTCTACCTTCTTTGAAATCAGCAAATACGTGATAAGTCAGTTCATCGCAAAATTCTGGATGACTATGTAACCAGTATTCAACTGCCTTATTTTGATTTTTTTCTTTGGCATAATTTCTTTTATAATAATATCCTGCATAAGCTTTTTTCCTACTTTTATAACCAAATCCTTGGGCATCATCTAATATTTCACCAGTTGTCACATTTATAATAATGTATCTAGCTTCTCCTCTTTGCGATAATTTTTTTGAATAGACTGCTTGATAATCTACATCATTCATGGTAATCCTCTCCTCTTTTTATGCTCTACTTTATAAATACGCAAAATATGAATAAAAGCTTTTTAAAACAATAAAAAAATCTAGAAAATCAGAAAAATCCTAATTCTCTAGATTACTTTTAAACTTATATTTTACGTAAGCGATAGATACTGATTATCAATGAGCTAAAACATAGTAAAAATGAACTAAAAAAGGCGATTTTCATACCATAAATAAAGAATTCTGGATGTTGATTCAAATAAGTGTTTACCTTATATCCTGCTTTGAGACTCATTGCTTGATAAAGAATAGTGGTTGCTAAACTAATACCGACAACCATCCCAAAGTTTCGCGCAAATGAGTTTAAACTTCCTGCCAGGCCAAGATTTTCTCTTGTGACACTACTCATGACCATTGTGTTATTAGGTGATTGGAATAATGAGTTACCTAGACCTACAAATGCTGTTATCACTGCATAGACAAAAATCGGCGTATGGATATCTAAAAACATGTAACAAATTTGGGTAATTGACAAAATCGTTAATCCAGAAATAACTAAATATTTTGGACCAAATTTGTCCGTTAATAAGCCGCTTAATGGTGAAGTAACGACCATAACGACTGGGAAAACCATCATTAATAATCCAGCCACACTTGGTTTAAGATTTAAAGTACGTTGCAAGTAAAATGGCACAATGACATTAATAAAAAAGTTTGAAGCAAAAATCAAAGTTGCACATAATAAACTGAGGCTGAAGGTTTGATTTTTGAAAATACCAAAAGTAATTAATGGCAATTTTGCACGTTTTTCCACTAGAATAAAGCTAATAAAAGATAATATTGCGGCGAGGAATAAGATGATGGGTAAAATTTTTGTAAATCCAATTTCCTGTCCGATAAAGATGCCACCAAATAAAGTGATGATAAACAAGGCAAATAAGCCAAATCCTTTTGTATCAATCGGATGACCTGAGCGATGGATATCTTTAGGTAAAACTTTGGTACCTAAGATAAAGGTTAGAATGCCGATTGGAATATTAATCCAGAAGATATAGCCCCAGGGTAACTGCCCTAAGATTACCCCACCAATTCCTGGACCAGCGATTGAACCTAGAGAGACAAAAGCACCGATTGAGCCTAGTGCCCGTCCCCGCTCGCTCATTGGAAAAACTTCTGTGATAATACCGGTATTGGTGGCCATCGTCATACTTGCACCGATTGCTTGAATAATACGAGCGACCAATAATAGATCTAATGAATGGTTGAAGCCACATAAAAAAGAACCTAAAGTAAAAATAATCATCCCTAGACGGAATACTTTAATTTTTCCAATGCTGTCTCCTAATTTACCAAAGACTAACAGACATGCACAGGCAGTCATTAAATAAATCGAAACTACCCACTCTACTTGGTTCATCGGAATATTTAAATCTTTTGAAATGACCGGTAATGCGATGTTTACAATACTACCATCTAAAGTTGACATAAATGTAAAACTAGCCACTGCAATTAAAATAAGCCAGCGATTTTTTTGAACGATAGGATTGTCCTGATAAGTCGGCAAAACAATCTCCTCCTTTAAATAAAATTTGGCGTAAAGTATCATAACATGAAAAACTAAAAAAAGCGAATAAAACCACTAGCTCAATAAAATGAGAACTAGTGGTTTTAAAAGAATTTATCGAATAATCGCTGAGAAGTTTTCAGTTAAAGCTTTGGTTACTTTTTCCATCGCATTATTCACTTCTTCATCTGTTAAAGTGGCTTCAGGATTCGTAAATGTTAGTGAATAAGCCAATGATTTGAAGCCTAGGTCGATATTTTTACCTTGATAGACATCAAAGATAGCTACATCACTTAAGAATCTACCAGCAGCTTGTTTAATGACGCTGACAACTTCTTGACTTGAAATCTTTTCTGATACTAACATCGCAATATCACGTGACATGGATGGGAATTTAGAAACTGGTTTAAAGCTAAACTTGCCAAATGATGCCGCAATTAATGTTTCAACATTTAATTCTGCGACATAAGTTTCTGGAATATCGTAAGCTTTAGCCGTTGTTGGGTGTACTTGACCAACAAAACCAATTAATTCTTCCCCTAAGTAGATATAAGCACTTCTACCTGGATGCAATTCTTTCATGTTTTGCGCACGTTGATATTGAATTTCATCAGCAACACTTAACTTTTCAAATAATTGATCTAAAATACCTTTTGCATGGTAGAAATCAACTTTTTCATTTGCTGTTTGCCAATCTTTAGCCTGCCATTGTCCACTTAAAGCAAAAGCAATATGGTTTTCTTCTAAAGGCAAGTTTTTCTTAGGATTTTCATTTTGATAGAAGACACGACCAACTTCATATAAGGCGATTTGGGTATTTCTTCTAGCTACATTATATTGCACATCATCAAGTAACCCACTGATTAGATTCATACGTAATACACTACGATCTTCAGTCATTGGCCAGTCTAGACGTGTTACGATGCTATCTTTAAATGTAAATTGTTTAGATTTTCCTTCAGTCGTTAAAGCATAACTGATTGCTTCGTTTAATCCATCGCCTTCTAGTAAAGTGCGAATTTTTCGTAAAGCTTTTTGCTCAGGAGTTAAGCTTCCTGCAACTGTTTCTCCACTAGGTAGTGTTGAAGGCAGTTGATTGTAACCATATATACGCGCCACTTCTTCAATTAAATCAGCTTCAATACTGATATCCCAACGTCTTGGTGGCACATTAACTTGATAAGATGTTTCGTTGCGCTCAAAAGTAAAACCAAGGGCTGTAAAAATTTCATCCACTTGGTCAACTGTTAAATCAGTTCCAAGATATTGATTGATACGTTCTAATTTGACACCTACAGTTACATCTTTAGCATCGACACTTGAGCCAACGACTGCCCCAGCTAAGACCTCTCCTCCTGCTAATTGTTGAATCATCGCAGCGGCAAAGTCACAAGCTTGACTCACAGTTGCACGGTTAATACCTTTTTCAAAACGCGCAGATGATTCACTACGTAGATTAAAGGCTTTAGATGCTTTACGAATCGCAATAGGTTCAAATAAAGCAGCTTCTAAGGCAACGGTTGTAGTTGATTCAATAATTTCAGAATCTCTACCTCCCATGATCCCTGCTAAGGCTACAGGCTCTTTTCCATTGGTAATAACGATTTGTTCTGGCGTTAGTTCACGTGTTTCGTCATCCAAAGTAACTAAGGTTTCACCAGCTTTTGCACGACGAACAACAATTTCTTGACTATTTAGACGATCGTAGTCAAACGCATGTAAAGGTTGACCAAATAGCATGAGTACATAGTTTGTTACATCGACAACATTATTAATTGGGCGAATTCCCGCATTCATTAAACGGTTTTGTAGCCATTGAGGACTTGGCGCAATTTTTACATTTTCAATGATGCGAATTTGGTAACTTGGGGCATCATTTGTATCTTCTACGCTAACTTTGATTTTATCGCTAGCTAATTGATTACTTTCGACTAACGATAAGTCTTTGAATTGTGGTGTTTGACGATAGATGGCGCCAACTTCATAAGCCACCCCACGCATACTTAAAGCATCTGCACGGTTTGGTGTAATAGATAGTTCGATTAAATCATCATCCATATCTAAATATTGAAAGACTTCCTCTCCACAAACGGCGTCTTCAGGTAAGTATTGAATACCTTCAGCATACTCTTTTGGAATGACGTTTTCCGTATAGCCGATTTCTTGTAAGGAACAAATCATCCCATTCGAAACTTGCCCACGCATTTTACCTTTTTTAATTTTGACATTTCCAGCAATTCTAGAGCCTGGTAAAGCAACAATCACTTTAATACCAGCTTTTACGTTGGGTGCCCCACAAACGATTTGAGATAATTCTTCTTCACCAATATCTACTTGGCAAATAGATAGATGGTCAGAATCAGGATGTGGCACGCATTCTTTCACTTCACCAACGACAATTTTTTTCAACCCATCCATTGGTTTTGTTACTGCTTCGACTTCAATACCAGTTAATGACATTTGATCGGCTAATTCTTTTGCAGTGACTTTTGATAAATCTAAATATTCGTTTAACCATTTATATGAAACTAACATTCACTTACTCCCCCTTAAACTGACTAATAAAGCGTAAATCATTAAGATAGAAGTTACGGATATCATTGACCCCATAACGTAACATGGCGATGCGATCTGGTCCTAAACCAAAAGCAAACCCTGAGTAAACTTCAGGATCAATTCCTGACATCTTCAAGACATTTGGATGCACCATACCTGCCCCTAAAATCTCAATCCAACCGGTGTGTTTACATACGGAGCAACCTTCACCACCACATTTGAAGCAACTAACATCGACTTCAACACTTGGTTCAGTAAATGGGAAATAGCTTGGACGTAAACGAATTTTGCGATCTGCACCAAACATTTTTTGCATGACTTCTTCTAATGTTCCTTTTAAATCAGCCATTGTAACATTCTTATCAATCACTAACCCCTCAATTTGATGGAATTGATGAGAGTGAGTCGCATCATCAGTATCACGACGGAATACTTTACCTGGTGAAATCATGCGTAATGCCCCTTTAGAGAAATCATGTTTTTCCATGGTGCGTGCCTGTACCGGTGAAGTATGGGTACGAATTAAAATTTCATCAGAGATATAAAAAGTATCTTGCATATCACGAGCTGGGTGATCTTTTGGTAGATTCATACGTTCAAAGTTATAGTGATCTTGTTCCACTTCGAATCCTTCGACTACTTCGTAACCCATGCCAACAAAGATATCTTCAATTTCTTCAATAATTTGCGTTAATACATGACGTGTCCCTTGTTTCATAGGTTTTCCAGGTAAGGTCACATCAATTGTTTCGTCTTCTAAAGCTTTTTGTAAGGCAAGTTGTTCTAATAATTCTTTCTTGGCTTCAATTTCTTTCGTGATAATATCACGAATTTCATTGGCAAAACTACCTACTTTCGGACGTTCTTCAGCAGATAAATCTTTCATGCCACGTAAAACCTCAGTGATTGGTCCTTTTTTACCTAATGTTTCTACGCGAATTTGGTTCAAAATAGCTAATTCTTTTGTTTCTTCAATTTTAGCCAAAGTCTCTTGTTTGAGTGCTTCTAACTTTTCTTGTAAAGACATTAAAATTCCTCCTATAAGTTGAATCTATCAAAAAATATTGATTGAAATGAATATTAGAGCGTTGATAAAAATAAAAAACTCGCTCCTATTGAAAGGAACGAGTTGTCGTGTTACCATCCTAATTCGTAAAAGCAAATATAGCCTTTTACGCACTTAATTCGTTAACGATAAAGTTTACCGATCTAGATAACCTAGATTGACTAGAAAGTGAACTTCGCTTATTCGCCCAGCCCTTGCTTTCAGTCTATGGCAAGTCTCCCTGTTTCTGCTTGAAATAAGTTACTCTTTTTCATCATTGTCTTTTTTGATATTTAACTAATGAATAGTTTACAAGATATTCTTTTAAATTGCAAGCAAGATTTCCAGAAAGACCATCATTCAAGCGAAAAAAGCAAAAACAGCCACCACGTTTTTTGGATGATGACTGTTTTTTTGAGGATTGATTGTCTCTCACTATTTGAAAGGATATTTAATTATTTTTTACGGAATACACGTTTAGCAGAAACGCCACCTGTTAAGGCAAATAATGCAAATCCTAATAAAGCTAAACTATTTTCTTTCATTCCAGCTTTAGGAAGACCTTCTTTTGCTTTACGTGCAGCCAAACGACTTAAACCAGCTGTTTGTGCTTGGCTATTATCAGACTTGCTTGCTTTTTGGCCATTGCTGTTATTATTTGAATTTTGGGTGGTGCTAGGCTTAGTATTTCCCGCTTGATTTGTAACAATACTATTTTCGCCAGTTTGAGTATTTGTGGCACCACCAGTATTAGTTTGACCATTTTCATTACTGGTGTTACCTGTTTGATTAGTAACATTGCCGTTAGTATTATTTTGTTTTCTAACTAAGCGAATTGAAATTACACGATCTTTGCCGAATACATACGCTTCTTGATTATAAACTAAATCGTAATTACCAGCATCATCATTTCCTAAGTCTATACTATGGTCATCAAAGCTATAAAATTGATTCGACATTCCTTCTCTAATATCTTGTTTGGTAAATGTAGTTCCTAAAGCTCGTTTAAATCCACCGAGAATATGTGGCACATTATTTTCATCTACTATTTCTATTTTAATATAGTGTGGATTCTTTAAATCTTCTTCTGACGGTTCTCCAACCATATTTGAACCAATATACTCTTCATTAGAATTGTCAGTAGGTTTTGTAGTGGTATTACCCTCTTGATTTGTATTTGAACCAATATACTCTTCACTAGAATTGTCAGTAGGTTTTGTAGTAGTATTACCCTCTTGATTTGTATTTGTACCAGTACTATTTTCACCAGTTTGAGTATTATCTGTATCGTTGTCATTACTTGCTGAGGTACTAAATCCATCAACAATTATCTCGTTAGTAGTATTAAGAATATAGTCATATCCAGCATCTTTACCTACGTAATAATATGGTTTCCCAGCAAATAAATCATATGGATCAATATCAGTACCAGTTGGAAAGTTTGCTGCTTCTTTTAGTCCCATAGCAATATTGTTAATTTCAAAGATAGTTAAAGCAGTACCCTTATTCTTTTGAATTTTCTTTTGCCCATATACCTTGCCATTTTTATCTTTAATCGTGATTGTAAATTCACCTATTTCGGTGCTTGGATGAACTGGAACAATATGGAAAGTAAATTCTTGTCGATTTTCATCTGTGCCTGTTAATTCATAGGAAGTTTTATTTTCTTCAGCAAATTTATATCCTTCAGGTAACTTAACGAAACTTAATGTCTTTGCAATATGACTTGGATCAATTGTATCACCAGCAAAGCCATGAATTATAGTCGATTTAATCACTTGATTATCTTTGAAAGTATTAACGAATGCATATCTAGAGTTTTCAGTTATCCAATGATAATTCTCGTTAATTTTTTCTTCTGAATTATTATCATAGTTATTATAGTCAGTCCCTAAATGATCTTCTGGCATACTTGTGTGAACACCCATAGTTTCTTCTAAACCTTCTATTGTTTTAATAATAGGAATAGAAATATTGGTACCTTCTTCAGCATACCCTTCATAGGACGTTTTAAAATCTTTTACCCAATATTTAGGAAGGTTCTTGGTCATTTCAGATGCAATCTTGTTAATATCTTCATCTGCAATATACTTACCTTTTTCGATCCAGAAATTTTTATAGTTATACGTATCATCCCATTTTCTATCCCCGACAATTTGAGTCGTTGTAAGAGTAAATTTAACTTCTACTTTTTCATGATTTGGATTAGTCCGAACTAAATTAAGTGTAGTTTCTTGTAATCTATCGTTCAATGTATAATACTTATTATTATTTTCTAATTGATAACCTTTTGGAATACCATCACTAATAGCTGCTTGCTTTATTTGATTTGGTGTTACGATATCACCATTACTTCCTATAATCCAAAAAGTTCGATAAAATTTACCATCAACAGTTAGTCTAACATTTAAGTGAGATTTAGAATATTTATCTTTCTCACTTATATACCAAGTTGACATGCCGCCATTATCACTAATAAGTTCAGTATCCTCATTGGTTGGTTGAGCAACATTATTTTCTGAAGATAAAGCCTTCGCTTCGTTATTAGTAGGTTGAGCCTCAGTATTTTCTGAAGTTGTTACCGCGCCTACTGTAGTTGTTTCACTAGGTTGACTAGCAGTTTTCTCTTCTACAGCAGGTTGTTCAGCAGCAGTATTTGATGCTTCATTAGCCGTTGCTTCATTATTTGCAGCTACTGTTTCGTCTGAGCTTTCACTAGGACTAGTCGCTTCAGCATTTTCGACCGTTTCACTTACCGCTGTGGTTGCTGCATCAGTTCCTTCTTCTGCTTGTACCGGCATATTCATGACAGATATCCCGACTACACAACTGGTTAAACCAATCCCTGCAATTTTCCTTAATGAATATTTTTTCTGTTTATCCATTTTTTACACTCCTCACTTTTACTTACGACAAAAGCTTTCTCGTTTCTCACCCTTGATTGAAAATTAACAAACTAGCTACCGAAATATACTTAAGTTGTAAGTGTTCTTTATAAGATTAAATATACTCCGTTTTCGTGCCTTATTCGGTCATTCGTTAGTTTTTTTAAAAATTCTAATCAAATTCTAATTTACCAGGTGTAAAAAAAGCCGCCAAACACTTAAGTATCTAGCGTTTAGTGACTTAAAAATAGAGATACTCCCCTCATTTAATAATCAGGTTGTATCTCTATTAGTTAAATATTTAATTAAATGTACTGTACGATATTTGCCTTATCTTGTTACACTTTCACACCGCTCTAGTTTGTCGTCTGTGTCTGCTCTTCATGATTGCCATTGAACCATCCTGAAATCGTCGACCAGATATTTGCAAAGAAACTCTTGATTTTTTCCCATAACCCTTGGGATTTTTCTTCAAGTTCATTCTTTAAATTAGATAAATCAATTTCTTTACTCAAGTCTTTAAAAATATTTTTTTGATTCAGCATTGTTAGTAAATCAATAATTTTATTGACCTGTTCTTTAGTTAAGATATCTTGTAACCCTTGATTTTCTAGAGCTTGATTAACGGCTTGGGTAACAGTATCCTTATCAATTTTTTGACCTTCCGAAGCTGCTTTAGCTAGTAATTCTTTAGCTTCTTCTTGGGCCGCATTTAGTTTTTCATCAGAATAACCAGAGACATTTTGATTTTCTTGGGTGATGTCATTTAAGACTTTCATTTCTTCTTGAGCTGCTTGTGTCCGTGTAGTATCAACTGTACCACCCGCTTCTTTTACGATTTTATATACCCCAGCTAAGGCACCCGAACCATCAATTGGAATCACTGAAGCCACTGTAATTTTAGCATCGGTAATTCCTGCTGTTTGAGCCGCATTTTTATACTGATTAGCGGTGATTGAAGTAATATTTGCTGGCGTTGCAATTTCTACTTCAATTCCCTCACCTTTTGCTTTTGTTTCTAAATGAACGGATGAGTAGACTTTCCATTGCGCATTAAAATCAGTTTTAGAAATATAATCCATTAAATCATTACCATCAGTTGTGTAAATGGGTACTTCTTTCACTTGCCCGAGTGAATTTAAGGTTTGCTGTTTTTGATCGTCTGTTAACGCATTTCCTAAAGCGATGGCATTGATCGAATCAGGGACATTGCTTGTATCAGCTTCTACATATTGAGGGATAGTAAAACAAATGCCACCAATAAACAAGGCACAACATAGTAATCTCTTATTCATCATTAAAATCATCCTTTTGCTTTTTTTAACAATATAGCGCGTATATCATTGATTGTCAGTAAACGAGTTGAAAAAATTACCAAAAATTTAGAAATCTAATATTTTTTGATGCGTGAGTAAAACTAATTTTCTCTCGCTAACTGGTAATTGTAAGGCTTGACTTAAGGCTTGGCTATAAAGTTTAAGCTGACCATAATAACGTTCTTTGGCGGTCTCTTCAATATTATTTTTAAAATAGTCCGTTTTAAAATCAAAAAGAATAATCTGTTCATTTTCGATAAAATAGCCATCTACTACACCGTGTACAAGCATGTGTGATTCTTTTTCATCGAAGTCTTGAAAAATTTCATTCGCTTCTTTTAACATCGCAAAAGGCACTTCTCGTTTTAAGGACTGAGCATTTTGGATGACTCTTTGTCCTAATGTTGATTGGAAAAACCATAAGATATGCTGATAAGGTATTTTTGAGACTAGTTTTTCATCAAGAATCTGATTTTCCTTCAGTCTTTGTGCTAATTGATGTAAGGAATCTGGTGTAATAGGCTGCGTGACATCAATCAATTGCAACAACTTGTGAGTCGCACTACCAATTTCAGCACCCGTAATTTTGACATCTTGCATAAATCTAGGCATCGCTAATTCATTTGAAGTTTTACGATAGCCTTGTGTTTCTTGTTGCCAACGATTTTGCCAAACTAATTTATTCAGCTTTTCCTCATCTGGATCTTCGTATAATCGCTTCAACTCTGAAACAGATTGATAACTAGCTGTTTTGGTCGATAATGGATAATCATAAGCTTTAGTCATTTGCTGGATATATTCATCTAAAGCCTGATGATTCTCTGTTTCTTGCTGACTTGTCTCAGCTAAACTTTCAGATGAATTTTGCTCTGGTGCGACGAGTTGATCCGCTTGGTAAAAATGAATGCCGAATTTAGCTGGATGTTGAATAGTCATAGCAGTTGCGATTGATTCATCTACTTCTTTGGCAAATGACTCATGGCGAATTAAACAATAGCCAATCCAGGTGATAAAAGTATCTGCATTTAATCTAAGCATCGGACTTATTACAGTGTTCTCTTGCATTGCTGCTTTTTGCCATTCTTTGAGCATAGATTCTTTGTCTTTGACGGTTCCAACTAAATATAATTTTTGTTCAGCACGTGTCAAAGCAACATATAATTTTCGCATTTCTTCAGAGAAAGCTTTTTGTTTTTTCAATTGATTAATAACTAGATAAGGTAAAGTTGGGTATTGAATCTCTTGCTCATCTAAAAATTTCGTCCCCATCCCTAATTTTTCTTCTAGAATGTATGAATTTTTGAAGTCTTGTTGATTAAATTTCTTGGCTAAATCTACCACAAAACATACTGGAAACTCCAAACCTTTACTTTGGTGGATGGTCATAATCTGTACAGCATTTTCTTTGATTTCACTAACAGGCTTTGCTAAATCATGTTCTTTTTCTTGCATGATTTGAATAAAACGAATGAATTGATAAAGGCCCTTAAAACTACTTTGTTCATAAGACTTGGCACGACTAATAAAGCTGAGCAAATTCATTTGACGTTGCACTCCAGAAGGCATACCACCGACAAAATCTAAAAAGCCTGTATCTTGGTAGATCGTCCAAAGCAAGCTTTCTAATGAATCACGCTTTGCTAGATTTCGCCATTTGAGCAACAGTTGATAAAAATGAGTAATCTTTTCTTTATAGTCACTGCTTATTGATAAATTATCTAAGAAAGCATCATAAAAGCGTTCTTTCTTACTATTAATTCTTATTTGCGCTAGTTGTTTTTCATTTAAACCAACGATTGGACTCCGAAGCACAGCTACAAAAGGAACATCTTGTAACGGATTATCAATGATTTTTAATACCGCTAGAATCGTTTGGACCTCTGTAGCTTGGAAATAATTTTGAGCATCTGCTAATTGGACCGGAATATTTTTTTGTGCAAAGATATCCAATAAATGTAGATGATTCTTCCGTGTTGAAGATAAGATGACGCAATCACCATAAGTAATATCACGGAATTTCTTTTGTTTTTTATCGTAAATTTGAAATTTTTGTTCGATTAACTCTTTGATTTTATTTGTAATAACGTGAAATTCACCTTGTGTCTTATCATCAATTCCAAATTCGTCTGGCATATCACCATCAAGGTCTGCTTGTTTTTCGTATATAAGAAGCTCGGTATGAAAATCTTCACTTGATGGAAAAGCTGTGAATCCAAATTTTAATTGAGCCGCTTCATCATATTCGATTTGTCCGACTTTTTGATCCATTAATTGTTCAAAAATTAAATTCGTAAAGTCTAATACTTCTTTTCGAGAACGGAAATTTTCAGCTAAGATGATGCGACGGCCCCCATCCTCATGAGCAAATTGCGTATATTTTTCGATAAAAAGCGTTGGATCAGCTTGGCGAAAAGCGTAAATAGATTGCTTAACATCTCCTACCATAAACATGTTCCCAGGATTTTCAGTTTTTCGTACATAAGAAATAATCGTTTCTTGTAGGCGATTCACATCTTGATATTCATCTACTAAGACTTCATCAAAGGTTTGGCGATAATAATCACTTGCAATACTTACGCCATCGACTTCATGACGTAAAATTGCTAAAGCGAAATGTTCTAAATCGTTGAAATCAAGGACACTTTTTTGCCGTTTTAATTGCGAAAATTCTACCATAAATTCTTTAGTCAAACTAACTGCAATTTTGATCATTTCTTGACTTTTAGTAATTAATTCTAGCGTTAAGTCAGGAGCTGTTGGCCAAGATTTTTGCGCATTTCCGAGTAATTCTTTCGCCATTTCGCGATAAGACTTAGCTAATTGTGCCTGGTCATAGTCTGCATGATCTTTTTTCACTGTTGTATACCTTGCAAACTTCATATTTTGAATTTGTTCAAAAGCTTGTGTCAATTGATTTTGTTTTAGGCTTTCGATAGATGCTTGGATCATTGCGATATCATCTTTTAATAGCTGTTCGACTTTTTCCAAACTAGTATATTCAATAATAGTTAATCCTTGCTCGACATATTTAATCATATCTTCTAAAAGAGAGAGAATATATGGTTTCGTGTATTCTTTAAAGATTGGATAGTCTTCTAGCGCTTCAACTGGTTCATAACTTTCAACCATATGATTTAACCATTTATCAGGGTTATCATTGGCTCGACTAAAACGATATAAATCCAAAATGAGGCGTAACATTCCCTCATCAGAACGGTCATTTGCAAATTGTTGGACGAATTGATAAAAGGCATCGTCTTCATTTTCATAATGGCGATTAATAACATTTTCAAGGGCTTCATCCATCAACAAAGTCTGTTCTGTCTCATCACTAAGCAAACGAAAATTAGGATCAAGGTCAATCAAATAGTAGTATTTGCGAATAACCGATAAGCAAAACGAGTGTAAGGTAGAGATATGACTCGTCGGTAAGTTCATTAATTGTTGACTAAAATGAGCTCGCTTTTGTTCATCTGACTCAGCATTGATGGCTTCTTGTAGTGCCACTTGAATCCGTTCTTTCATTTCATTGGCTGCAGCTTCTGTAAAAGTCACAATTAATAAGCGGTCAACGTGACTGCCAAGTTTGAGTTTTTCAATTACTCGCCGTACTAAAACAGTCGTCTTACCTGAGCCAGCCGAAGCACTAACTAATAAATTATCACCACCATCAAAAATCGCTTGCCATTGGCTATCCGTAAATAATTCATTATTAGGTTTTAAAGGAATATTAGGCATTTGGAGTATCCTCTTTCGTTAATATTTCGTCACGCGTTGCTTTTTCGATTATGCGATAACGATTTTCTGGTAGTAAAGCATCAAATTGACAAATACTCTTGAAGGGACAAGTTTGACAAGCACGTTTATTATTGTGTAATGAAGGATTGATTTCAAGTTGTCCTTCATAAATGGCATTTCCGGCTTGTTGTATATTTCGATGATTGATATCAAATAGCCGTTTCATTTCATCGTTTGTATAGAATTTATTTTTGCTTTGGGAAACTATTCCGAGCTGACCATCTTTATTTTTACGTAATGGAAAGACATAAGAATTTTCCTTGTTTTCTAATTGTGCATCCATTACTTCAAAAGCTTGTTCTTCGCTAATAAAAAGCCCTTCATACTTGTATTTTTTAAGCAAATCGGTTTCTGTTGCTTCATCAAATGTTCTTTTTGGACGGTAAACATGTAAATAATACGCGCCCAATGGTTTAATGTCGTCGCGCTTTAGTTCCTCTTTAACATAGTTTACAGCCACTTCTAAATAAGTAATTAACTGCATCGAAAGCCCGTTGTAGAATTCAGTCAAATCAAATTGCTTGTTGCCAGATTTATAATCAACCACACTAACATAAGCTTCTTCAGGACGGTTGAAAAGATCAATCCGGTCAATTTTTCCACGTAAATGTAAATGGTGTTTGTCATTTAAATCAATTGTCAGACCTTTTGCATGAGCCTCACGAGCGCCTGCTAAATGACCAAATACAAGTTCTGTCTGTTTAAATTGCATTAAGCCACGTTCTTGTTGGTTACGAATGACCCAGTACATTTGTTTAATGTTTTTTTCTAATTGCTGACGAATATAAATCATCCGTTTTGACCTTGCGAAGATTTTGTAACGACTATCTCCTAACAATTTGATTAATACATTTTCTAAAATTTCTGCTTGCTTTTCTTGTGTTAAAGGCTCTGTTTGCAAAATGATTTGTTGCACGATTTGGTCTAAAGCATCATGAAAGTAGCTACCAGTCAATGCTGGACTTAGTATTTGTTCTTGGCGTTCTTTGACCTTTAATCCGTAATTCAAGAAGTAACGATATTGGCAAGAATAAAAAGTTTCTAAACTAGAAATAGAGCTATATAAGTTGTTTTGATATAACTCAGCTGGTTGTTCAGGCTCCAGAGTTGTGGCTGTATTATGATAGTTTAAACTACGAAAGATTTGCTGTGCTAAAGTCGCTTGCTTAGACTTAAGCAAGTAATCTTTGAGTTGCTCCCAAACATAAGGCAAGGTTTGTTTTGATTCTTGGGTAAGTCGATACAAGACATTTAATTGACGAATCAAAGCACGTGTACTCACAAGATAATCACTTGGAGATACTTGCGGTTGAATCGCTGTATAAGTGTCAATAGTTAAGTTTAATTGTTTGGCCAAACGTGAAAGATAAAAAGATGGTTTTAAATTTTGGCTATTATCATAATTCATTGGATAAGATAAATAGACTCGCTGTGAACCACTTAACCATGCATTATAGGCGATGAAACTCTCTTTAAGGCTTTGTGATTTACTATTTGCACCTAATTGCTGCGCTTGATCTAGTTGATTTGCTAAAATATCTCGCTCTTCATCAGATAATAATGTTTTATTCTCAAATTTTCGCGGAAAGGCCCCTTCTTTTAACCCTAAGATAAAACTTACTTTTGTTTGATTGGCGCGAATCAACTCTAAACGACTTACTTTCAGTTGATCAATTGTTGCTGGAATTTGACTAAACTCATAATTATCGATGGCACTAAATAAAATTGCTTCGAATAAGTCCAAGTCAAACGGTGTTTCTTTATAAATATCATAAAATTGGTCAAAAATATCCATTAAGGCCTGCCAAGATTGTTCGTGCAAACGTGACTTTTCTAAATGCCCTACAGCAAGTTCTTCGTCTCTAAAATATCTGATTTCACGATCGATATGACAGTCGATGAGCCATTGATAAAGTGCTTTGATAGCTTCACCAAAAGTCTGGAATTTTTTAAGTTTTTGAACAAAAGGTACCACATTTTGTTGGAAGGCTCTTCTTAACTGATTGACTTGCATTTGTAAATTCTTGATTTCTTCACTAATATCTTTTTCATCTTCAAAATTATAATGTGGGAGTACCCAATCTTCTTCTTTTACCCAGTCATTTCCTTGATAATGATAAGCTAAAACAACATTTTCCAACTCATCAATCATTCGTCGCATTTGCAAATGGCCAAGTCGCAAATCCTCTTGGTCTAATAAATCATTAAGGATAAAGAGCTCCGTTTTGAAAAAGTGTAGGACATCTGTGAAACGAAAATGATATTTATGAAAAGCAAAAAGCGATTTTAAAAGGTCAGTTAAAGGATGTTGATTCATCAATTGAGGCGTATCAACAAAAAATGGAATCCCCGCCTCATTAAATGTGTATTGTAAAAAAGGCTGATAAATGGATAAATCAGGGGCAAAAATTTGAATATCTCTTAGCCGTAAATTTTCCTGTTTTTGTTGTAATAACTGCTTAATTTTGACTGCTACTCTTCTTAACTCTTCTTGTGGATTTTCTACCCGAGCAATTGAAAAAGTTTGCGCCTGAGATATATCAAATTGAGCGGTTTGATTGGCATTCGTCCATATTTGATGAATGGTTTGTTGCCATTCATTCGCGGGTTCTTTCACTTTTTCATCTAGTAAGATTTTACATTGATTTTCTTTCGCCATTTCAATTAAACGTTGATAAGTCTGACTCGTTGGATAAAAGACATCTAAAGGACTATAAGACTTCTTTGGATTGTCAATGAGTAAATCAATACAAAGCTGTCCGTAGCTCATGAAATGTTGTAATAATTCAAATTCCTCACTGGTGAAGTCTGAAAAGCCAGTAACGATAAATAAGGTACGACCAAACTCTGCTTTTAGTTGTTGCTTTTCATTTACTGTTAATTTTGTAGACGTTTCACTTGATAATTCAGCTATTATGTTTAGAAATTGCTGATAAACAGTTTCATAATGGAAATCAAAATCTTGACATTTTTGAACAAATGCTTGATAGATGATTTGTAATTCGGCTAGTTTGTCCGCTAATTCAGCATGCTGTGTGGATTTATTCGATACTTGTAATTGTTGCATTTGAATTCGTCCATTTTCAAATTCGTTAAATAAGTCTAGTACTTGCTGAATAAACCCTTGATTCATGATTTCACCACGATAAATGCGTAATTGCTCACTCGTTTCAATCAATACCTGACGTAAAATCATTTCTTTCGTTACGGATTGTAGTGGATGGTGAATGGCTACAGGAAGTTTTTGGGTATAAAACCAAGCTAACCGTTGAAAACTAAAAATTTGTAAATTCGTACTCGGAAATTCCCGAGTGTTTTCGAGTTGTTGATAAGCTTTTAATATTTCAATTTCGCGTTCAAATTTATTATAGTTAGGCACGATGAAAATAACTTGATGGTTAGGCTGTGTTAAATGTTGCTGTGCTTTTTGCATTAAACTTGTTAAATGATTGCTCGTTCCATCGCCGTAAATAAACTGCAAAGTCAAAAGAACCACTCCTTTTGCGATAATTACTATTTACGATTATTATACCATAATATTTAATGGAAACGTGCGTACGAGTTATACAAAATCATACTTTTGATTGATTTCTAATTATATGTTTGTTGTGCTATAATTAAAGCATCAAATATATCGAGGTGGATAAAATGAATACCTTTTTTAAAACCATCCAAGTAAATCAACTATTTCTTGGACTTGCTTATATTATCTTAGGGTTACCATTAATCATTGCACCAAAAAACTCTTTACAGTTAGTGATTACAATTTTATCACTTGTCTTATTATTCTTTGGTGCCAAAAATTGTTATCATGCGTATCGCTTCAAACAACGAATGGGTTATTATGATAGTCGTATGAGTAGTGGAGTTGGTTTGTTGATTGCAGCATTAGTGGTCTTTTTCTTATCAAAATTATTACTTTCTTTCTTACCGATTATTATTGGTTTGGGCGTATTGATTTCTGGTATTAGTCAATTAGTGATGAATCTCAACATTCAACAAGCAGTCGGTCATCATATCGGCAGCATCATTTACAGTATTTTAATCATCATTGCTGGCTTAACCATTTTGTTAAATCCATTTACAGGTGTTTTAGTGGTTATTCAATTTGGTGGTGCTATTCTAATTGTGATGGGTATTACAGCGATTATTAATCACTTCCGCTATAAAAATTCAAATATCTTTTAATGAGAAGCCTTCTTTTTTAGAGGGCTTTTTTTGATGAAATGAACTTGAAATTTTCAAGAAACTATTCTATTCTAAAGCTAATATGGCATGAATTGAAGGAGTTGAAAAAATGGAAACCACATTCCATGAGAACCGCTTTGTGGGCTTACTCTTGACTTTTATTGGTGGTGGTATCGACGCGTTTACTTATTATCATTTCAATACTTTCGCTGCCACACAAACAGGTAATCTCGTTTTAGCGATTATCGATGCTGTTAAGGGTGAATTTACTTTAGTAGGCGAGAAATTATTATCCACCCTCTTTTTCTTTTTAGGGATTATCTTGACGAAATTTTTAGTAAGCTATTTTCGCAAAAAAAATCATCCATTTTGGCGTCTAGGCATTCTATATTTTGAAACATTAGTATTTCTTTTGTTAAGTTTGTTTATTGTAGACTTGCCGATTACCGTGATTACCATTATTATTTCGTTTGCTACGGCGATGCAATGGTGTAGTTTTGAACGAATTAACGGTATGAGTTATACCAGTATTATGACTACTGGTAATTTAAAATCAATGGCAACGAATTTATTCGATTATCTTGAACATGGTAAAGAGCAAAATCTACGTCAATTTTCCCATTATCTATTTGTTGTCATGTCATTTTTTGCTGGGGCTTTCACCATTGCCTTACTGAGTCATTATTATCATTTTAAAGCGATTCGGCTAACTGCTTTACTATTCTTTGGTTTAGCGCTTAGCCAAACGTATCAAATGTTCAGATTAAGAAAAATCATGAATCCATAAAAAAGAAGAAGCTCAATAAAGAGAGCTTCTTCTTTTTTGTTATGCTAAGTAATTTGCTACTTCATTTAATGCATCAGGAATTCCTGCTGAATTTTTACCACCTGCTTGGGCCATATCAGGACGGCCACCACCGCCACCACCAACTTTTGGTGCAATAGCCTTAATTAAGTCACCTGCTTTAATTCCTTTTTCTAAGCCATTTGGACTAACGGCAGCTAATAGATTGACTTTGCCATCATTTTCTGTTGCTAAAACTAACACATCAGAAATAGCTTTTTGTTTCCATTGGTCGGCAAGTTGACGCAATTGATTCATATCCTTCACTTGCACTTTAGCAGCAATATATTTTACATCATTGACCACTTTGACATCTTTAAAGACATCGCCTGCTTGTTGGTTTGCTAATTTGCTTGCCAGTGCTTCATTTTCTTTTTGCACTTCACGTAATTGTTGCTGAAGTTGTTCTACTTTAGTTGTAGCTTCTTTGTATTGAGGTGCTTTCACTAAACTTGCAATTTGTTTTAAGATTTGTTCTTGATTTTCAAGTAATTCATAAGCTGCTTTACTTGTTACGGCTTCAATACGACGCACACCAGCTCCGATACCTGATTCAGCAACAATCTTGAAAATACCAATTTCTTCAGTATTTGACACGTGATTGCCACCACATAATTCAATAGACCAGTCAGACACATTCACCACACGTAAAAATTGGCCATATTTTTCGCCGAATAAAGCCATCGCGCCCATTTGTTTAGCAGAATCAATATCTGTTTCAATGGTTACTACAGGTAAAGCTTCCCAAATTTTCTCATTTACAATACGTTCCATGCGAATTAATTCTTCAGGAGTTACTTGGCCAAAATGCGTAAAGTCAAAACGCAAATGATCCGGTGTTACAAGAGAACCTGCTTGATTGGCATGGCTACCTAATACTTCTTTTAAGGCTTTGTGTAAAAGGTGGGTTGCTGTATGATTTTTGATAATACGGTTGTGACGCGCTTTATCTACTACTAATTGGTAAGATTGCCCCACAGTTAATGCTTCTTTTACTTCAAGCGCATGTAAGAATTGGCCGTTTGGTGCTTTCTTCACATCAGTTACATGAGCGACCACTTGTCCACTACCATCAATAATATCACCGGTATCAGCAATTTGACCACCCATTTCAGCATAGAATGGAGTTTGTGCAAAAATAGCTTGGACTTCACCTTCAGAAACGCTATCGACAATCGCTTCATTTTGAATGAGGACTAATAATTCACTTTCAGCTTCTAATACTTCATAACCGACATATTCACTTTCAACTTTAATATCAGTCAATAAGGCAGACTGAACTCCCATAGATAATTCTTTGCTACGAGCATTACGCGCACGTTCTCTTTGGGCTTTCATTTCTACTTCAAATCCCGCATGATCAATCTTAAATCCTTCATCACTGGCAATTTCTTCCGTTAATTCAACAGGGAAACCATAAGTGTCATATAGACGGAAAATATCACTACCTTGTAAAGTATCTTCGTGATTTTCTTTTAATTGGGCGATGACTTGGTTTAAGATGGCCAGCCCTTCATTGATTGTTTCGTGGAAACGTTCTTCTTCATTTTTGATGACTTTTTCAATGAAGTCTTTTTTAGCAAGAACTTCAGGATAGTAGCTTTCCATAATTTTTCCCACAACTGGTACTAATTGATATAGAAAAGCTTGCTTAATGCCTAGTTTTTGACCATGCATGACCGCACGACGTAATAAACGACGTAAAACATAGCCACGGCCTTCATTTGATGGTAAGGCACCATCGCCGATTGCAAAAGATAAGGCACGAATATGATCAGCAATTACTTTAAAGGAAATATCTGTTAATGGTGATTGCCCATATTTAACGGTACCACTTAATTTTTCCACTTCTTTAATGATTGGCATAAATAGGTCAGTTTCGAAGTTAGTTGGTGCATTTTGGACGATAGAAACCATTCGTTCAAGCCCCATCCCTGTATCAATGTTTTTATGTGGAAGTGGTTCATAAGTATCATCTGGTTTATGATTGAACTCTGAAAAGACAAGGTTCCAAATTTCTAAGTAACGTTCATTTTCGCCACCAGGATAGTTTTCTGGGTCATCTTCAGCCACATTGTTAAATTCTTGACCACGGTCATAGAAAATTTCTGTATCCGGACCACTGGGACCAGCACCAATATCCCAGAAATTATCTTCAATTTCCACGATATGATCTTTAGGTAGACCAACTTCTTCATGCCAAATACGTTTTGCTTCTGTATCTTTTGGATATACAGTTACATAAAGTTTTTCTGGATCAAAGGCCATCCATTCAGGTGAAGTTAAAAATTCCCAAGCCCAGTGAATGGCTTCTGTTTTGAAGTAATCACCAATTGAAAAGTTTCCAAGCATTTCAAACATGGTATGGTGACGGGCTGTTTTACCCACATTTTCAATATCATTGGTACGAATAGATTTTTGTGCATTGGTAATTCTTGGGTTTTCAGGAACAATGGAACCGTCAAAATATTTTTTTAATGTCGCAACCCCAGAGTTAATCCATAATAGTGTTGGGTCGTTAACTGGGATTAAAGATGCACTTGGTTCGATATTGTGGCCTTTTGATTTAAAAAAGTCTAAAAACATTTGGCGCACTTGAGCACTAGATAATTCTTTCATAATTCTCCTACTTTCTTTAAAATTAAAAAGACATCACTGCATGCAAGGACGAAACTCGCGGTACCACCCTGCTTGCAATGATGTCTGATCATTACCTCTTTATATCTATTAACGCTAGATTCACGTTGATATTTCTACCAAAAGAATAAAGGGAGCAATATTTAACGGCTGTATCTTACTTCCACCACGATAAGACTCTCTAGAACAACTATCTTAAATACCATATCCTTTACTTTTCATAGTATAGGTAATTTTGTATAAGATGTCAATGCAAATTACTCATTCCAAGTAAAATTACCGCCATTTTCACCAATAAACTCATTATCGTTTTGTGGTGTTTCTGGATTTGGTGTGGATGGTGTAGGCTCTTCACTACTACCGGTACCAGTATCTTGGTTCCCACCTGTTTGTTGTCCTTGATTATTTTGGTTACCTGTTCCACCCGTATTAGCGCCATTTTCTGCTGATGGATTATAATTTGATGTATTATTGCCACCATAATTATAATTTGGTGTAGTATCATACATCGATGTATCTTGATTCATTGTGCCATCAGTGTTTGTAGTTGAATCTGTTGTTGTTTCTGTTTGTGTGGTTGCTTGGGCTTGGACCGTTGCCTCGATTGCTTGTAAGCCTTCAGTAAAACTATCTCTGATTTTTGGATTTTTTATTTGACCAATCAATTGTTTCACTTGATCTAAGCTTGCTTGATTTGCCTGTTCAGTCACAGTTTTATCTTTATATAATTGGTTATATAGGTCTTTGGCTTGAGTCACAGCTTTGATTTGTCCTTCAGCAATATCTAACCCTTGATTTAATGCCTTTTGATAATCATCTTTGGCATCTTTCGCATAATTTGCTTTTTTCACTTGATCAAAATCAGCTTGCTTTAAAGACGCCGTAATCAATACTTCCTTATTTTGCTTATCACCTGTCAGAAATGGATGTTCAAATAAACCATTGATTGCTTTTTGACTAGCAAATTTCTTTTGTAATGATTGGAAGTTTGTTAGTAATTGATTTACTTTATCTTTTTCAGCTTGGACTTGTGATTGATAAGACGCTAAATCATCAGAATTCAAACTTTTTAGATTAGCCAAAGCTGCATTATATTCATTTTCAAAATTATTGATACTTTGTTGAATATCATCTAATTTCTTTTGATCTAGATCTTTAGCCAGGAATATCTTCTCTTTGTTTAAGTAACCTGCTGCAACTTTTTTATTCACTTGATCATATTGTTGATCCACATTTTCAACAAAATTTTCAATGACATCTTTTGATTGTGTATCTGTATGACGTTGAGAATATTTATACCCGAAAATACAAATAACAGATACAGAAACCATTAGTAAAAGTGTAATAATAATTTTCAGAATTTTTTTATCCATCCTCATCCTCCTAAAAAACAACAATTACTAGATTATACTAGCATTTTCATCCCCTAAATACAAATTAAAATGTTAAAAAAAGTTAAAAAAATTATTTAATTATGCTTCAATAATGATTGCCTTACGATAAGTATAATCTTTAGGCGAAAGAACTTCAAAAGGCGAAATAGATTTTCTAGGACGATAGTAAGTTGATAGTGGTAGATAATCTAAAAGTGGGACTTGGCAATATTCCCATTGATCTAGTTTTAATTGTTGCTCAGCAGTAATCTCAAATTGCTTCAAATCTCCAGCAAAACTTAAACCAAACATATTCGGCCGACTCACGATTTTATGTATTTGGTTTTTCCAAAATGAATGGTCTTCTAACAGCTCATTCCCCCATCTAAATAATCGTCGAGTCGTACCACCTACTGCATATTCCCATTGGTCTTCATTCATTAAATCCATGACTTCTTTTTGCAAACTTTTACGTAATTGTTCTTGGGTACATAGTTGATGAGAATATACAGTGTAGCTTTCTAATTCAGGATTTAGTTTGGCATAAAATTGATTTTCATGAAATAATTCATTGGGAAACTCAAAAAATAAAGAATCTTCAAAATTTTGCGGAGGTGTTAATGCTTGCTTTATTTGCTCTTCGTATTTTGCAAATTCATCTAATGTTCCAATGAATTCTCCCGTTACAGCATGAAATTCTCCTAAATAACTACAGCCGACTGGTAAAGCATATTTTGCCACTAACATTGGCGCAACATCTACTTGTCGCAAACTAGAAGTTGATTCATTAATAAAAACATCCCATTCTTCGGTTGTTTGTAAACCGTAATTTTTTTGATAGTCTTGCACCTTTTTCGTATAAATTGCATTCTTCTTATCCCAATAAAAAGCAGGTAAAGGTTGTGTTCCAGAATCCCACCCTAAAATGGCGCCTTTTTTTCCTGGTAAAAAGACAAAAGTTTCCTCATCTAGCTTTACCTCAAAAGTTTCGCATTTAACACCTGCTAATTCAAACTGACTTAGAGTAATATGACTGACTTGCTTGAGTGGACTTACATAATAAGCCAGTATTTGACTAAATAAATCTCTTTTAGTGCCCACAGAATAATTTTTCCAATTTGACCAGTCCAAAGCATCGATAACCTTCATGTAATCACTCCCAAAACCTTTATACATGCTCACATTATAACATACTTAACATTAATCGTATGAATGATTTTAAAAAAATTTCATAAATTGAAAACAGCCTCCGCATACAAATGGGAGACTGTTTAGATTATATACTTGAGTTTTTCTTATGTTTTCGTGCATTACGTCCTTTTTGTCGACGTTCCATTTTACGTTTTTGTTTATTTGATTTCTCAATTTCTCGTTGAATTTGCTTTTTATAACCAGGTTTAATTTTTTTCTTTTTCTTTTTCACTAAACCAATCAATGTAGTATCTAACTCATCGCGTTTCTTTTCACGTTTTTGACGACGATTGCGATCATAGGAATCAACGACCTCATCATTCTTGATTTCTTTTGGTTTGAAAGTAATACCTAGCGCTTCAATTTCATTAATTTTTCTTTCATCACTTGGTTCGTAAAGAGTGATAGCTGTGCCTGGTAATTGATTCCGTCCAGTTCTTCCTACACGATGAATAAAGAACTCTAAATCATCCGGTATCTCGGCATTGATAACATGAGATACACCTTCGATATCAATACCGCGTGCAGCTAAATCAGTTGCGACAACATATTGAAAGTCTAAATTTTGAATTTGCTTCATGACGCGTTTACGTTCACGAGGTAGGATATCGCCATGAATCGTTGCGACACTTAATCCTTGTTTTTTCAAATAATGGCTGATTTCATCTACTCTTTGTTTCGTGTTCGCAAATACAATTGCTAAATAAGGATGTCCAAATGTTAATAATTGATAAATAATTTGGTTCACATCTTTTCCTTTAGTTGAAATTAACCAATTATCAATTGTTTCTGAAATGACCGTCTTGGGTTTAATTTCTTCAATTAAAGGATTGTTCATATATTTTCTCAAAAATGGACGTAATTTTTCAGGAATTGTAGCTGAAAATACAAGCATTTGTAAATTATCTGGCATTCTACCGGCAATTTGATCAACATCAGCTAGGAATCCTAAATCTAGAGTCATATCAGCTTCGTCGACAACCATAACTTGTGTGGTATGAATCAATAAATCCCCTGAAGTGACTAAATCCAAAATTCTGCCTGGTGTACCAATAACGATATGCGGTTGTTTTGTGGCTAATCGTTCTACTTGACGTAATTTATCCGTCCCACCGACAAAATTCATAATTGAAATTTCTTCATCAGAAAAATTAGCTAATTGTTTGGCCGCTCGATAAATTTGAGTAGCTAATTCTCGACTAGGCGCTGTAATAACGGCTTGCACATTTTGTTGTTTCAAGTCTAATTGATTAAAAATCGGTAGTAAAAAGGTATGGGTCTTCCCTGTTCCTGTTTGAGATTGTCCCACAACACTGCGACCAGCTTGAATGACAGGTATTAATCGTTCTTGCACTTCTGTAGGTTGTTTAAATCCCTTATCCGCAATCGCAGTCAATAAATAATCTTGTAATTGAAAGGCTGCAAAACTCATTTTATCTCCTCCTTCTCTTTTCTAGGTGGCCGTGTTCCCCAATATTGGAAATAATCACATCTTAACGCCCCATTATATAGTTTTCGTTTTTTAGTTGCTTTTTGTCCATAAAATTCTTCAAAAGCTAAATCACTTGTTAATATATATTTGCTCCAAGTCGTTAGTGGTTTCATGACTTGCCCCATTTCGCGATAGAGTTTTCTAACAGTATCGCGTTCACCTAAGCGCTCTCCATAAGGCGGATTCGCAACGATTACACCATATTCTTTATCTGTTTTAAAGTCTTTAACAGCTTGTTGTTTGAAGGTAATTGAATCGCTAAGTCCAGCCTCGAGTGCATTTTGTTTGGCAATTTCAATCATGTTTTCATTAATATCCATTCCCAAAATATCTAGTTCAACGTCATAGTCCGCTTGTTCATCCGCTTCAGTACGGACCTTTTCGAAAATATCCTGATCAAACCAACTCCACGTTTCGCAGACAAATTCACGATTAAAGCCAGGTGCAATATTGTGACCGATTAACGCAGCTTCGATACATAAAGTTCCAGAACCACAAACTGGATCGATAAAAGGACGATCTTTTCGCCAATTCGTTAACATGACCATTGCAGCAGCCATATTTTCTTTTAACGGCGCGCCCCCTTTATCCAGACGATATCCTCGTTTAAATAAACTTGGTCCGGTGGTGTCAAGTGTGAGGGTCACTTTATTTTTCAACAGAGCGACTTCTAATTTATATAATGCCCCTGTTTCAGGAAGCGGCATATGACTTGGTCGATGATAATATTCACGTAAACGATTGACAATAGCTTTTTTTGTAATCGCTTGGCAGTCAGAAATACTAAACAATTTTGATTTAATTGATTTACCTTCTACAGGAAAATTTGCATCTAAAGGTAGATAATCTTCCCAAGGTAAACTTTTTACTTTGTTGAACAATTCGTCAAAACTGGTTGCTTCAAACTCGCCAACTACAATTTTGACACGATCTGCACATCTCAACCATAGATTTGTTTTAGCAATTGTCTCCATATTTCCACGAAATCTTGCACGGCCATTTTCTACTTGGCATACAATGCCCATTTCTCGTAATTCTTTTCCGACTAATGCTTCTAACCCACTTGCTGCAGTTGCAATTAATTGAAAAGTCTGCTCTTTTTGCATAATTTCCTCCTAAATTTTACTAAAAAAAACGGCTGAACCACTGTCAGCCAAACCCTGTTTATTGTGATTTTCTATAAGCCATGTTTTGTCCTATCTTATCCAGGGAAAAAAGATATGGATAATCATCTATCTGCATTCAATGCCCCTTTGATCCGTTCATTTCCGTCCAAAAGGTGCCCCTACCATAATTTGGGTTGCTCACTCGAGGGGTTTACCCGTTTCACAATAAGATTTCTCTTATTTATCGTCACTGTTGCACGTTAAGGAATTCTCTGGCATAGAACTTTCCTTAGCCATTACTTCCGCCGTTATAGTAAAACTATACCTTAGCTTATTGTTTCGCTAAGCACGAACACTACAAGCATCGCAGCTTGTGTGAGCATGGACTTTCCTCAGGGTAAAGAATACCCCGCGATTATCCGAAAACCACAATTAATGACATTAAAATAGACGTGTTTTGTCTAAATCATCTTCATCATCATTATTGGTATAATTAGAACTTAAACTACTTAAAGAAGAGGAAGGTTCAATAGTCACTTCTTGATCTAATTTTTTACCAAAGACTTCTTTTTCAAGATTTGATAAGCGTTTAAGAATATCAAAATTTGTTACTGTTTGACTCTTTTGGCTTTCAGGTTGGATTTTTGATATTACAGCTTGACTCTTATTTAATTGGTTAATTTTAGCATTTAAACGGTCATTTTCTTCTTGTAATGCAAGGATTTCTTTATTGAAAGTTTCATAGTCTTTCATAATATTATCTAGGAATTCATCCACTTCATCTGGATCGAATCCTCTCATTTTTACTTTGAATTCTTTATTAAAAATATCAATTGCTTTGTAGTTATACTTTGCCATTATTTTCACCTCATAGTCTCTTTTGTCCACACTTCTTTTTCTATTCTATATAAAACCATAAATAAAAGCAAACAATTTCTAGAAATTTTCTATTGTTTTTCATAAAAATTTAACCAAAAAGCTGTTTCGTATCATTTAATCTCGTTCATAGAGGTCGTTTGCAAAACTTTGCAGGTCATCCATTGAATTTAATAGTATTTCTTTTTCTGTTTTATCCCATTCTTTTAGTAAATATTGGGATTTGCCAGGGAATTCTTTATCATAAATTGCCCACATTACATCTGCATGTGACACAATAAATTGGGAATGATTTCTTAATTGTGAAGGCTCAGAATAAGGTTTTTGACTAACAAAATTGAGATAGTCTGCCTGTTGTATAACCTCTTCAAATGTTCGCTGATTATAACCTTGCCAATTTTCACCAAAATTTTGAAAAGGCAGCAAAACACCTATCTGAATATCATATCCCTCACTTTTTAATTCAAAAGCCATCTGTGCACTCCACAATTCAACCCCTAAATTTCCGCCTATGATAAACCATTGTGCTCCATTATCTATTAATTGTCGTAAAGAATGTTTAATAAATTTATAAAGTATTGCTAATTTCGGGTCTTTTGCTTGAAAAATCCCTAATTCATAATTACGATATCCAGTGATGGCAATAATTTTCCGTTTTTTCATCTACACTTTTCTTTCTATTTTATTTTTTGGTATAATAGTTTCAGGAGTGTGAAATTTATGAACCATTATCCCAATGGAAAAGTTTATCACAAGACAGAATGGAAGTCAGCAAAAAAATCGCCACTAACTTTTGCTAATCGTGGGATGCGTTTTGAAGAGGCTATTAATGAAAGCAATGAATATTACTTAAATAAGCAAATTGCTGTCATACATAAAAAGCCCATCCCCATTCAAATTGTGAAAGTCGACTACCCCAAACGTAGTGCAGCAACAATCAAAGAAGCATATTTTAAAGAAGCTTCAACTACTGATTATAATGGGGTTTATCAAGGATATTATCTTGATTTTGAGGCAAAAGCTACTCAAAATAAAACTTCATTTCCTTTAAAAAATTTCCATTCTCATCAGATTGAGCATATGAGAAATTGTTTACTTCAAGGCGGAATTTGTTTTGCATTGCTTTATTTTAGTACTTTGAAGCGTTGTTTTTTTCTAGATGCTAAGACATTAATCGAAAAATGGGACAGTCAAGAGCAACAAAGAAAATCGATTACGCTAAATGAAATAGAAGCAAAAGGAATTGAAATTACCATGAAAATCGCTCCTCGAATTGATTATTTAGCAGCGGTTAAACAATTTTTAGAAAATAAAGGAGAACACAGAAATGGCAAATCAAACCTCGACTAGAAAGTCCAAGCACCATCAAAGAAAGCCGATAAATAAGAAATCTAAGCAAAAAGCAAGTGGCTCATTATTTGTGAAACTAATCGGTATTGTGTTTGCTGCTTGTCTTGTATTATTCTTAGCGGGTGTCGGTCTATTCTTTTTCTATGCAAAAGATGCGCCAGAATTAACAGACCAATCCTTAGATACAACTGTTTCATCAATCATTTATGATGCAAACGGTGAAAAAATTACGGATATCGGTGCTGAAAATCGTGAAAAAATCAGTGCAACTGAGATTCCACAACAACTTGCTGATGCGGTTGTGTCAGTGGAAGATAAAAGATTTTATAAACATATCGGCGTGGATCCAATCCGTATCGTTGGTTCACTTGTTTCTAATGTACGTTCCGGTGGATTACAAGGAGGAAGTACATTAACGCAACAATTGATTAAATTATCTTTCTTCTCTACTAAAGCATCAGACCAAACTTTAAAGCGAAAAGCACAAGAAGCTGTATTAGCAATTAAATTAGAACGTATGAAATCTAAACAAGAGATATTGACTTACTATATTAATAAAGTCTATATGTCAAACGGTATTTATGGTATGCAAACTGCTTCGAAAGCTTTTTATGGTAAGTCATTAGACCAATTAACTTTACCACAAACTGCGTTATTAGCTGGCATACCGAACGCCCCTACCTTGTTTGATCCATATGCCAATCCAGATTCAGCAAAAAAACGTAGAGACATTGTTTTGCTGACCATGTATCAAAATAAAAAAATTAGTAAATCTGACTATGAACAAGCTGTGGCTACCCCAATCAATGATGGTTTACTTACTACCCCTGCGACACAAAATGCTGATTGGAAGTATTATGATAACTACATCAAAGAAGTCATTAATGAAGTGAAGTCAAAAACTGGAAAAAATATTTATACAGATGGCCTAAAAGTTTATACTAATTTAAATAGAAATGCTCAAAAACGACTATATGAAATTGTAAATTCTGAAAACTATGTCTACTATCCTGATAAAAATATGCAGGTCGCTGCGACATTAATGGATGTGCATACTGGTAAGGTTCTTGCACAGATTGGGGGACGTAATATTCCAGCTGGGACAATTTTAGGTTATAACTTAGCAGTAAGTACTTCGCGCGATTTTGGCTCAACAGTTAAACCAATAACTGATTACGGTCCTGCTTTTGAATATTTAAAATACTCAACAGGAAAAACAATAGTTGATGAACCTTACACTTATGCCGGAACAAATATTCAATTAAAAAACTGGGATAATCAATATTATGGCACAATGACTTTACGTAAAGCACTATACCTTTCAAGAAACGTTCCTGCTGCTAAGTTGTTTATGGATGTAGGTGTTAAAAATGTGAAGAAATTCTTGAATGGACTAAATATCGACTATTCTGATTTACAACAATTTAATGCGATTTCTAGTAATACAAGCAAGCAAGATGGTACTAAGTATGGTGTTTCTAGTCTGAAAATGGCCGCTGCTTATGCTGCTTTTGCGAATGGAGGTACTTACTATGAGCCACAATATGTAAATAAAATTGTCTATCAAGATGGCACAGAAGAAGACTTTGAAGCAGATGGTACGAAAGCAATGGACTCAACCACGGCTTATATGATTACCGATATTCTAAAAGATGTTATCACATATGGTACGGGGACAAACGCACAAATTAGTGGGCTAATTCAAGCAGGGAAAACTGGTACTTCAAACTATACAACTGAAGAATTAGCTAATATCGATACTTCAAGAGGTGCCTATCCTGATATTTCATTTGTCGGCTACACACCTAATTATTCATTAGCTGTATGGACTGGTTATAATGATCGTAAAACACCAGTAACTGATGATTCTTCACAAGTTGCCTCAGATGTATATCGTGAGTTGATGAGCTATATAACAGATGGCAATGAAAGCAAAGATTGGAAGATGCCATCAGGACTTGTACGATATGGACGAGAATTGTATTTTACCAATTCAAAAAGCTATTCTCAAGCCAAAAAAGAGAATACACCAACCCAGCCATCAAGTACAAAAGCTGAAAGTTCAACGACAACAGAAGAATCAAAAACTGAAGATAACCAAGCAACTACTACCTCTTCTGAAGATACAACAGCTGTAGTAGAACCAAATAATCCAGGACAAAATAATGGGGCAAATGGCAACCAAAATAATAATGGAAATGGCAATACAAACAATGCTACGAATAATAATGAGGCCACTTCGCCGAATGAAAATAATAATAACAACGGCAATAGCAATAATGGGGCTGCCAATAATAATAACCAATAATTAAAAAGACACAGGTTGTAGATTTAGATTTATCTCTACAACCTGTGTCTTATTTTATACCTAGTCTTTTCTTACCTTCTTTGCAATATTGTAACACCGGACATTGATCGCATTTTGGATTTTTTGCCGTACAATGATATCTACCAAAGAAGATCAATGTATGATGTGTTTGAACCCACTTATTTTTGGGAATTTTTTTCATTAGTGTTGCTTCTACTTCTGATACACTGGCCTCGCTTTTCACAATTGCCAATCGTTTACTTACTCTTTCAACATGTGTATCTACAGCAATAGCCGGTACATGAAAAGCTTCTCCTAAAACAACATTTGCCGTCTTTCTTCCCACGCCCGGTAAAGCAATAAGTTCTTCTCTTGTTTGTGGCACCTCTCCATCATATTTTTCATATAATAGCTGTGCGCATGCTTTAATATTTTTTGCTTTATTGCGATATAAGCCGATGGAGCGAATACATGTTATCACCTCTTCAATTGGTGCATTGGCCAAATGATAAGCATCAGGAAAGTGAGCAAATAATTGTGGCGTTGCTTTATTCACACTTACATCGGTAGTTTGAGCGCTTAATATAACAGCAATTAATAATTGAAAAGGTGTTTCATAGTTTAATTCACACTTTGCATTAGGGAACATTTCATACATAATTGCAAGTACTTTTTGTGTTCTTTCTTTGCCTAACATCATTTTCCCTCCAACCAATTATACATGGTGATTTTAGATTTAGGTGATTTGTGATTTGTAGTTTGCCCATTGGATGTAAATTTTTGCTTGCGTTTATTTTGCTCTTCTTTTACTTGCTGCGGACTGGTAATATTTTTTCTTTCCCAACTTAACAAAATGCGGTCAATATAGTTTAAACTATACGCTTGATTAATAACTGCTTCTTTCAAGGCTAAATAAATCAGGTCAACTGAATAATGATCTTCCTGAAGCCACTGATTGATGCGTTGATACTCAATAGAAGATAATGTACGACCGAATTCTTCCTCAAAATGTTGAAATAATTCTTTCACTTTCATCTGTGTGGAATTTTTTTCATTTTGTTTTGAAGATTGCGTAATTAACTGCTCAATACGATCATAAATTGGCGAAAAGTCATAACAATCAGTTTTTTTTCCAGTTGAATCTTCCTTTTGCGTAATGAGGATTAATTCTTTTTGTATCAAACTGTTAATGGCAGAAAATACGGTGTTTAATGATAAATTTAATTTTTCAGCAATGACACTGGCATCCGGAAATCGATTCCCTTCTTGTACATAACGATACAGTTGTAACCAGATGATGAATTCTTCATTATTCATGCCGATTTGTTGGTAATAATCTAATATCAAATTACTTACGACTGTTTGTCCTGCTCCTTGGAACTCTCTAAGCAAGTAGATACCTCCCTTTTTATTAAAAGTGAAAAAACTGGCTCAATGTAGTTTGAACCAGTTAGTAAAAAAATTAATCAATCGCCGCAATAATTTCAATTTCTACTAGCAAATCTTTAGGAAGTCTAGCTACTTCAACTGCTGAACGTGCAGGCAACTTATCATTGAACATTGTTGCATATACTTCATTAAATGCGATAAAATCATCCATATTTTTCAAGAAACATGTTGTTTTTACTATATTTTCTGGAGTAAGATTAGCAGCCTTCAATATTGCTTGAATATTCTTTAAGACTTGTGTAGTTTGCTCCTGAATATTTTGACCAACAATTTCACCTGTTTTTGGATCAAGCGGTACTTGTCCTGATGCAAATAAAAATCCGTTTGCAATTCTCGCCTGAACATATGGTCCAATGGCTTTAGGTGCATCATCTGTATGAATAATCATTTTATTTCTCTCCCTTTTTTTGACATTCTTCACAAATACCATAAACTTCTAAACGATGACTATGGATTAAATGATTGGTTATTTTTCCTGCAGCCATCTCCACGTCGTCTAAACCAGGATAAAAAAAGTCGGTAATTTTCCCACATTTTTCACAAATAACATGGTAATGTGGCTTAATTGTAAAATCAAAACGACTAGATGAATCACCATAGCTCATTTCTTTTAAGAAGCCTAAATCTGTAAATAATCTTAAATTGTTGTATACAGTTGCCACGCTGATACCAGGGAAGCTTTCTTTGATTCCGTGGTAAATTTCTTCAGCTGTGGGATGTATATGATGATTCTCTAAATATTCTAAAATAGCCATACGTTGTGAGGTTAATCGAACATTTTCTGATTCTAATTTAGAGATTGCGTGTTCTAAAGTTGTGCTCAAACGAATCCCTCCATTTCTGAAACTAATTCTATTCTACTATTAATTTGTGAAGAATGCTAGTGATTTTTAATAATTCTAAATTGTAAAAGAACAAAAATCCAGCCAACATCCTGTAGCTGGATTAAATTTGAGTATTAATCTTCAAATTGATATAAAGCAGTTGATAAGTAACGTTCGCCATTATCAGGTAATAAAGCAACAACTTTTTTACCTTTGCCTAATTTTAGCGCTAAATCATAAGCTGCTTTTAGGGCTGCTCCAGATGAAATACCAACTAAAATGCCTTCTTTTTGGCCAAAAGTACGTCCTGTAGCTAAAGCATCATCGCTCTTAACAGCAATTACTTCATCATAAACATCGGTATCTAATGTTTTAGGAACAAATCCTGTACCTATACCTTGAATTTTATGTGGACCGGCATTTTGTCCGCTTAATACAGCTGATTCTGCAGGTTCTACGGCAACGACTTTAATTTCTGGATAGGCTTTTTTCAAGGCGTGTCCAACACCAGAAATCGTACCACCAGTTCCTACACCAGCAACAAATGCATCAGGCGCATCTTGACCAAACGCTTCAACAATTTCTTTTCCAGTTGTTTCTTCATGAATTTGAGGGTTAGCAGGATTTTCAAATTGTAAAGGTAAGAAGTAGCCATTTTCTTTTGCTAGTTCGGTTGCTTTATCAATAGATCCTTTAATTCCCGCACTACCAGGAGTTAAGATTAATTTAGCGCCGTAAGCTTGCATTAATTTACGACGTTCAATACTCATGGTATCAGGCATTACGATAATAACACTGTACCCTTTTGCCGCTCCTACCATAGATAAACCAATCCCAGTATTACCAGAAGTTGGTTCAATAATCGTATCACCTGGTTTTAATTGACCATTTTTTTCAGCGGCTTCAATCATCGCTAATGCAATACGATCTTTCACACTACTTCCGGGGTTAAATGATTCAACCTTAACATAAATATCAGCACCATTTTCAGGAGCAAAATGATTTAGTTTGACAATCGGCGTATTCCCAATTAAATCGGTAATAGAATTATAAATTTTACTCATTACATTCACCTTCTATGCTTTTGTTGGTTCTATTTTAGCGAATGAAATTGAAAAACACAAATCATTCAATTTGTTGTGATAAGTAAATTCTATCGGCAAAAAGCATGAAAAATAAACAAGGATAGCATCATTAGCGAAACTATCCTTGTTTCTCATAAATATTTTAAATCAGTCTTATTAGAAAGATTTGAAGGTATTCACTACGTTTTCTACATTAAAGCCAAATGAATCAAGTACTAAATTACCTGGAGCAGAGGCACCAAATTCGTCAATAGAAATAATCTTACCTTTACATTTCACATATTTTCTCCATCCAAATGAAGAGCCTGCTTCGATAGCAACACGTTTTTTAACTCCTCTTGGTAAAACAGCATTTTTATATTCATCACTTTGTTTTTCAAATAGTTCCATACTTGGCATAGAAACAACAGATACATCAATGCCTTCTTCAGCTAATTTCGCTTGTGCTTGAATAGCGAGATTAACTTCTGATCCAGTTGCAATTAAGATACCTTCTGGCGTTTCGTTTTTAGCTGGAGAAACAACATAAGCACCTTTAGCAAGCATTTCGTCTGCATGTTCTTTCGTTCCTTCAATTACTGGTAAATTTTGACGGCTTAATACTAATACAGTAGGTGTTTCAGTAGATTCCATTGCCACTTTCCACGCTGCACGTGTTTCGTTACCATCTGCAGGACGAATCACATTTAAATTAGGCATGCTACGTAAGCTTGATAATTGTTCGATTGGTTCATGTGTTGGCCCATCTTCCCCAACAGCTACAGAGTCATGCGTTAATACATAAGTTACTGGAAGTTTTTGTAGAGCAGCTAAACGAATGGCTGGTCTTAAATAGTCGACGAATACGAAGAAAGTTCCACCGTAAACTTTTGTACCACCATGAAGTTGAATACCATTCATAGCCGCTGCCATTGCAAACTCACGAACACCAAACCAAATATTACGGCCTTCATAACTACCAGGTTCGAAATCTTTTTCAGCAGCAACCATCGTATTATTTGAAGCACTTAAGTCGGCTGAACCACCCCAGAATGAAGGAACAGCTTTAGAGATAGCTTGAATCGTTTCTTTACTTGAGACACGACTTGCTTGTGCAGAACCAACCTCATATTTTGGTAAATCAAGATCCCATTTCACAGGAAGTTCACCGCTGAAGGCTTGTTTGAATTCTTCTGCTAATGCTGGGTAAGCTTTTTCATATTCAGCAAATAATTGATTCCAAGCTTCTTCTGCTTTTTTCCCTTTTTCGATAATTTCTTGTTGGAAACGTGTCTTTACTTCATCCGGAACTGTAAATTCAGGATATTCCCAACCATAGCTTTCTTTAGCAGCTTTAACTCCTTGTGCTCCAAGTGGTGCACCATGAACTGCAGATGTACCTTGTTTAGGTGCGCCAAAGCCAATGATTGTTTTAACTTCGATAAGTGTTGGTTGTTCAGTGTGGGCTTTAGCTTCTTCAATCGCTTTAGAAATTGCTTCTAAATCATTGCCGTCTTTAACTAAAATATGTTGCCAACCATAAGCTTCAAATCTTTGACCAACATTTTCTGTGAAGGCTTTGCTTGTTGGACCGTCTAAAGAAATATCATTTGAATCATATAAAACGATTAATTTACCTAATTTCAAGTGTCCTGCTAATGAACTTGCTTCTTGTGAGACACCTTCCATTAAGTCACCATCACCACAGATAGCATAAGTGTAATGATCCATCACATTGAATTGGTCACGATTAAATTTAGCTGCTAGATGTGCTTCTGCCATTGCCATACCCACAGCCATTGCAATTCCCTGACCTAATGGACCAGTAGTTGCTTCTACGCCATCTGTATGATTTACTTCAGGATGTCCAGGAGTTTTACTTTGCCATTGACGGAAGTTTTTCAAATCATCAATTGAAACTTGATAGCCTGCACAGTGTAGTAAACTATATAATAAGGCTGAGCCATGACCAGCAGAAAGAATGAAACGATCACGGTCTACCCAATTTCTAGAAGTTGTTGGATTCACTTTTAGGTGCTTCGTCCATAGTGCATAAGCCATTGGAGCAGCACCCATAGGTAAACCAGGGTGCCCAGAATTTGCTTTTTGGATAGCATCCATACTTAGTGTACGTAAAGTATTGACGCCTAATTGATCGATTGTATCAAACATAGTAATATTGCCTCCCAGCATTTTTAGTTTTTTTTACTTTAATTACGCTTACATTATAGCGAAATTTACTAAAAATAGCAATAGCTTGATGAAACCATTTTTTTATAGTCAATTATCGATTATGCAACCCTTTTTCCTTCTGGATTTTTTTTAGTTTTTCAGGGGTTACATCATTTCCTTGCAAATCAACAACTTTCATACCTTCAATATGGTGACGCATCCCCCCACGGAAGGCTTCTAAGTATTCTTGACGCAATAAATGTTGCTCTTTTTGTTCTGACTCAGTGAGACCTTCTTCCTTTTTCTTCTTTGCTAATTCATTAATTCGTTTGATTTTTTCTTCTGATAACATTTTCTTCCTCCGAATATTTGTGGTATCTATATAATAATATAAATGTTCCTCAAAAAGCAACAATCTAAATTAAATTACGAACGCTTGTTTGATTTAACAGTTATAGTATGTTATAATTGAAAAAAAGAAGAAAAGGTGATGAAAATGCCTAGATATAATGAAGAACGTCAATTGAATATTTTAAAATATATCCATGATTTCTTACAAGAAAAGAATTATCCGCCGACTGTCAGAGAAATTGCCCAAGCTGTAAACTTAGCTTCATCATCAACTGTACATGGACACTTAGAAAGACTTGAAAAAAAGGGTTTAGTTCATCGTGACCCGACTAAACCACGTGCTTTAGAACTAACGGCGCTTGGTTTGGAAAAAATAGGTATTGTCAAACAACAAATTCCGATTGTTGGTGTAGTTACAGCCGGGAATCCGATCTTAGCGGTTGAACAGACCGAGGATTACTTTCCTGTCCCACCGGAATTAATGGATGAAAGTGAACCTTTATTTATGCTTACAATTCGTGGAGAAAGTATGATTAATGCAGGCATATTAGATGGTGACCAAGTCATTGTTCGCAAACAATCATCAGCACGTAATGGTGAAATCGTGATTGCAATGACGACAGATGATGAAGCCACTTGTAAGAGGTTTTATAAAGAAACAAACCATTTTCGTTTACAACCTGAAAATGATTTGTTAGAACCAATAATATTAGATGAAGTAACGATTCTAGGCGTTGTAGTTGGCTTATATCGTAATTATTGATTGCTATAAAAAATCTTCTATTTCCTATTTTAGAAGATTTTTTATTTTTTTCTTTACTTTTCGAACAAACATTCGTATAATAATGATATACAAACAAACGTTCGAAAAGAGGGGTATTTATGAAATTTATTCGACAAATGGGCTTATTACTCACTATATTCTTTCTCGGTCTATTCATTGGTGATTACGGTAATCATCAAATCCCAATCTATTTAGCACCTATAGTCATATTATGGATTATGGCTTGGGATGATCGTCGTAATCGTATGTTAAAACGTAAAATGAAACAACAAAAGACAAAAAATCAATCCAATTATTTCTATATTTATGATCAAGAATATCCCACTGCTCATCATAGATATTAAATCTGTCGCAATATATGTTGCGACTTTTTTTTTTATAAAAAAAGCGTCTAGAAAATGGATTGCACCATTCTCTAGACGCTTGAACTTCTTTATTGACGAATTAAGTAATCGAACGCACCAAGGGCCGCTGTTGCACCAGAACCCATGGAAATAATAATTTGCTTGTAGGCTGAATCTGTGCAATCCCCTGCAGCAAATACACCAGGCATACTTGTTTGACCATGTTTATCAACAATGATTTCACCACGATTTGTAAGTTCCACTCTATCTTTTAACCATGCAGTATTTGGTACAAGACCGATTTGTACAAATACACCAGATAAATCAATATAATGTTCTTCATTCGTGGTACGATCAACATAGTTAAGCCCAGTTACTTCATCAGATCCCACAATATCTTTCGTAGCAACATTTTTCAATACGGTAATATTATCTAATTTTGCTACTCTATCTTGTAAAACTTGATCGGCTTTTAATTCCGGTAAAAATTCTAAAACATATACATGTTCGGCTAAACCTGCTAAGTCAATGGCAGCTTCAATACCTGAATTTCCCCCACCAATAACTGCTACTTTCTTACCAGTGAATAATGGACCGTCACAGTGTGGGCAATAAGTAACGCCTTTGTTGCGGAATTCTTGTTCTCCTGGTACATTCATATTACGCCATTTAGCACCTAAAGCTAATACAACAGATTTAGCTTTTAATACAGCACCATTTTCAAGTTCAACTTCCACGACATCTGTTTTACGAATATCTTTTGCACGTTGACCTTTCATGATTTCAACTGGATATTCTTTTACATGTTGTTCGACTTGGGCCATCAATTTTGGACCTTCAGTATATGGTGTACCAATCATATTTTCAATACCGACTGTTTCCATTACCTGTCCACCAAAGTTTTCTACAACCATACCTGTACGAATGCCTTTACGAGCAGCATAGATTGCCGCTGAACTACCAGAAGGACCACCGCCGACAACAAGAACATCAAATAATCCTTTATCTTCGAATTCTTCAGCAGAACTTGGACCAGCAGCTAAATCTACAAGTTGTTCGATACTCATGCGTCCGCTCGCAAATTCTTCACCATCTAAAAAGACAGTTGGCACAGCCATAATCTTTTTAGCATCTACTTCATCTTTAAACATACCGCCCTCAATCATAGTATGACTGATATTTGGATTTAAGACTGACATAATGTTTAAAGACTGAACAACGTCAGGGCAATTATGACAAGTTAAGCTAACATAAGTTTCAAAGTGTAAAGGTCGATTGATTTTTTCAATACGACGAATTACATCTTCTTCAACTTTTGGTTTACGTCCACCTACTTGTAATAACGCTAAAATAAATGAAGTAAATTCGTGACCAAGTGGTAATCCCGCAAACTCAATACCACTATCTGCTTGCCCTTTTTGATTAATCATAAAAGATGGTGTACGAGTTAATGATTTATCTACTAATGAAAGTTTTGGTGACATTGCTTGGATTTCATCTAGAAACTCGCGAACCTTTTGACTGTTTTCACTTTCATCTAAGTGAGCAGCAAAAACAACATCATTTTCAAGTAATTCAAGATATTGGGCTAATTGCGCTTTAATTTCAGTATCTAAAGCCATTTGACAATCCCCTTTTCTTAAATCTTACCAACTAAATCTAGACTTGGTTTAAGTGTTTCTGCTCCTTCTTTCCATTTGGCTGGGCATACTTCACCTGGATGTGTACGAACATATTGGGCTGCACGAATTTTATCAACAAGAATCGCAGCATTACGTCCGATACCATCAGCATTGATTTCAAGTGCTTGAACAATACCATCTGGATCAATAATAAATGTTCCGCGTTGTGCTAAACCTTGATCATCTAATACATCAAAACCTAATGAAATTTGATGAGATGGATCACCAATCATAATGTATTCTAATTTTGAAATAGCTTCTGAATGATCATGCCAAGCTTTGTGGGTAAAGTGTGTATCTGTTGAAACAGAGTAAACTTCTACTCCTAAGCTCTTTAGTGTAGCGTATTGTTCTTGTAAGTCTTCTAATTCTGTTGGACAAACAAATGTGAAGTCTGCAGGATAGAAGCAAACAATACTCCAATGACCTTTAAAATCTTCATTTGTAACTTCGATGAATTCTCCGTTATGAAATGCATTTGCTTTGAATTCAATTACTTCTTTACCAATTAATGACATGGCTATTCCTCCAATAATTTAAATATTTGAGACAACTCTCAATATAAATATAACTAAAAATATGTTATCGGTCAACCTTTTAGTTATAATTATTATAATTTTAAAATTAGTTCATATTGTAAAATCTTATATTGGTTAGAGATTTCATTTTCAATTAGATTCAACTATTCTCACTCGCTACCAATTAACAGTGGCACTAAGAATGGATAACTAGTTAAGAAATCAAGAATCGATCGTCGCTGTTGAGCAGAATCGATGGTAATTTGAGCAAACTGATTTTCATCAAGATAAAATTTTACTTTTTGCTGATGATCAAGCAGGATTTCGAAGGCTTGCTGCTCAACTAATTCAAAATCATATTCTTTGACTGACATCAATTTAATAAAGATGCAATCAATGATTAATTCTGAAACTTTTCTTTGACTAGTAAAGTTTACAATCAATTCATAGGCATTATCTAATAAACTTTGCTCAACTGTGAAGCCTAATTTTTTGGCATAGAGTAAAAGCTGATTTAAATCATGATTAAACAATGCAAGTTGATTTCTAGATAAAATATGATCTTCATACCATAAACGGATAAAAGAAGCCATATGATGATCAAATATTTCCACTTCTTTTGAAAGTAAATCAAAAGCTAGCAATGGAATAAACGTAGCGTTCATGCTTGGATTTAAGACGTTTAATTGAAATTCAAAAACGAGTCTATTTTGCTGATCTAAGCGATGGATGACTTGGAAATGTTTGGTATACCAACGATTAAAGCTATCACCTTTTTGTAAATCAATTGCAGATAACGGTCTGAGAAGTTCGTAGCTAATATATTCAATTAAAATTTGCTTTGCTAGAGCGGAGATTTTATGTTCATTTAGTACATGATGATGAAAAAGTGACAATAATTTTTCAAAATTAGCTTCCATAATCATCCGACGTAATTTCAAATCGGCGAGTTCATCTTCAGCTGCTTGAATTAACGAAAGAATTTTTTGATGATCTTTTTGCTTGGTTTCATCATAAACTGTCTGAATATTCATTACTTCATTGACTGCTGTATAATCAATATCTTCTCTAGTAATGGATGATTCAGAAAAATCCATCACTTCTTTTTCTTGTACTTCAAGTTTAGAATCCTTTGTCATTTGTTTGAACCTCCTCTCTTGGTAATAAATAATCAGTAATAAATTGCATTAATTCAGCTTCTAAATGGTCTAAAGAGGTCGCGTATTTTTGAACTAAGCGTAATTCTTTTGTAATTAATGCCCGATGTAGCTGGATATTGAAATAATCTTGCTGATAAGCCTCTTTTCTTCTATTTAGCGTTGTATCATCATATTTTTGTGCATTTAGCTTTTGCATATCCGCTTCTAATTGTTTTTTGGTATTCAACAATTGTAAATACTCTTCCTCGTTTTTCACACGGTTAAAAATCGTTTTTTGTTGAGACATTTGTTGAATCTGCTTATTAATTGGCGATAATTTTTTCTCTAATTCTTCTACTTCAGACTGTAACGTTAGATTTTGCACATCTAATTGATTGATTTTTTGTTCGATTTCTTTTAGTTGAGATTGATCCGTTTCATTAAAGTTACGCCATTCATTTAAAACTGTTGGCTCAATATAGATTTTAGGCACACTGACATCAACCATAATCGTTGGACGCTGATGATAATATTGTCCAATTCGATATTGTAAAAGTGTTGGACTTAATTTTTTGACAAACTGTAGATATTCAAATCTAGCTAATAAAGCATCATGTAATTTTCTGGCTAACAAGTTGTCAATTTCATGATTTTGGTTTGAGGTTTCTTTAAGTTCTTTATGCAGTTTCCCTTGATAAATGCGATAAATCTCAGCCACATTTTCAGTTTCGATTGCATGTTCAAAAGACTGCAAATCTTGTAATAATTGTCCAATATTTTTTGAGGCACTAGCTTTTACCTCACCAAAACTTGGCTGTTGCTCTTGAGATATAGGCATAGAAAATCCCTCCTAACATTTTATATTTATTCTAACATACTTTTTATTAAATTTACATGAAGTCGCTTGAAAAAAAGAACAATCTAGACCTGATGAATCAAGCCTAAATTGTTCTTTCTCACTTATCTTTAGTTCTAAAGCGAATTTGTTGTTTGTCATCTCTTGATAGAATTGTTTCTTCTTTTAAGTATTCAAAGCGTAGTTCGTTAATTTCAGGATTCTCAAGCATTTCTTCATACCCCTTAAAAATAGAACGAATATAATTTTTGTATGCTTTTTTCTTTTTTAGTCTTTTCTTCATATTGCACCGTCCTTACCTTCTTATATTAACAATATTTCAAGTATTAATCAACCTTGTCATATAACTGATAAGCGTAACGGTGTCCATCAGGGATTGGAAAGTAAATCTCACCGCAAAATTGAAATCCAGTATCTAAAATAGCTTTTTGCATACCTTTATTGAGTCGATGTGTATCAATCCGAAAATCATGATACCCAAATTTTCTTCCTTGTAAAATCAATGCTTGAAGCAACTTTTTCGCGTAGCCTTTTTGTCGAACCAATGGATTAACAGAGATACGATGAATCGATAAATAGTTATTTGTCCCCTTCCATTGACCAATAATGGCAGAATACACCGGATCAACACCAGCTTGTAATGTTCCCAGCGCCACAATTTGGCTATCATTGATTAATAAATATAGTTCCTGATTCAAAATATTAACCTGAATATTTTCTTTTGTTGGTCCGTAACCATCTTGCCATTGAGTAGAACTTTGTTTGGCCAGTAATTGGATAGCTGATTCATAAATGGGTAAAATGTCTGATAGATCCTCTAATTGTGCTAATCTTAGTTGCATTTTATCCCTCCTCGTTCCTAATTATAAAAATAAAATGGTTCTAGTACAAGACTAAAACCATTTCAGATTAATGAACATTCATTGCATTTAATTGATAACCTTTAACAAATGATTGCGCGGATGTCATTTCGATTTTCTTTGAGTGAGCATAAGTTGAATTAAAAAGACGTGCACTTGCCACATATCTACCCGAGTTTACAAATAGTTCACTTACCGAACCATCGATAAACCAGTCAAAATTTTGTAAAGGTTCATCAAGGGTAACTTTACGGTATTCATTCTCATTTGTATACCAGTTTTTTCGTATCAAAGTTATTTCATGGGTGTCAGCTTGATATGCTAAGGTGAAAACATCATCAATCGTAATATTAAAATCTTCTTGAACTTCTTTTTCGCAGATAAGCTCAATCATAGATGACTGTATTTCTTGCGTACCATTCAATAGCTGAATTTCTTGATTTCTTAATTGATAGATTTCATTTGCAGGATTTTGGCATAATTTATTTCCGTCTAGTGTTAACTCTCTTGGAATTGTCAAACAGTGAATCCAACCTTCTTCAATTGTTGGCATGCTCGCTTCAAATTCCGGTTGAGTGATTCCCATCCAGCCATATGATAAAATTCTATCTCCATCATAAAAGCTTTGAGGGGCATAATATTCAAAGCCAAAGTCAACTTCTTGCATATCGTCATCTAACAACAAATGCCCTTCATCAAACTCTCCCAATGCATATACGGTTTGATAAATATTATGAAATTGATTACCTCGTGCTTCAATTCCTTGAGGTGAATAGAGAAAAACAGCCTGATTATCAATAAATACTAAATCTGGACACTCCCACATATATCCAATTTGAGAAAGAATGTCTGGATTTGTAACTAAATCACCTAAGTTTTCCCATTGTTTGGCATCAACTGAACGATAGATTAATGTTGTCCCTGTTAAATCTTCTCTTTGGGCACCAATAACAAGATAATAACATTGATCTTTTTCATCATACCAAACTTTTGGATCACGTACATGGCGCGTAAAACCTTTTGGATGTTCAAAAATTGGCCCCTGTTTTTCAAAAGTAAAACCATCTTTTGAAATTGCTAAACACTGATAGCTGTGTTTTTCACCAGCTTCATCAATGACATTTCCTGTGTAATAAAGATGTAGTTGATTTTCGATAATAATTGCACTACCTGAATATACCCCATCTTTATCGTACCAAGCATCGGGGGCCAAAGCGATAGGCGCCCGATGCCAAGTTATAAGGTCTTCAGAGTAGATGTGCCCCCAGTGTTTGTTTTTATGAATCGTATCTGTTGGATTTAATTGATAAAACACATGATAGATACCTTCAAATTTTACTAAACCATTTGGATCATTTAATAGACCAGCTAAAGGTGTAATATGATAACCAATGGGATATTTTGAATTTTTTACATTTCCATCTAACATCTGATATTTCCCTTCTAATTTCTATTAGGCGTTCTCTTGCATTTTATCACTATAACCGATTGTATAAGTTAATGCAAAGGCAACACCTACTGCCACTAAGTTAGCCAATAAGTATTGGAATAATTGACCATTCAAGTATAGTAATGTACCAGGAATTACAGTGATTGACATACCTGTACCTGCTAAACCTAAAATGTTGGCAACAAAACCACCTGCAGCACCACCGATTAAGCCCATAACAAAAGGTTTAACATATCTTAAGTTTACCCCAAAAATAGCTGGTTCTGTAATTCCTAAGAAAGCTGATAATGCTGATGGGAAACATAATGCTTTTAATTTAGCAGATTTTGTTTTTACACCAACAGCTAAACAAGCAGCACCTTGAGCAGCAATCGCACATGTGATAATTGCGTTGAAGGCATTTTTACCAGTATTAGCTAGTAATTGCACTTCAAGGAAGTTAAAGATGTGGTGAACACCAGTTACAACGATTAATTGGTTTAAGAAACCGATAATAATACCTGCTAAACCAAGTGGTAAGTTTAATACGAATTCAGTAGCGTTTAAGACAACTGTTTCAAGTGAGTGGAAAACTGGTCCAATGGCTAACAATCCAAGTAAACTCATCACTAATAGTGTTAAGAATGGTGTTAATAACAAGTCAAAAGTATCAGGAATCACTTTACGTAGACGTTGTTCTAACTTCGCCCCAAGTAATGCAGCAAAGAAGGCAGGTAATACAGTACCTTGATAACCAACAATAGGAATGAATCCCATTAACATAATCGGTTTTGCAGCACCAGAAGCAACTTCATAAGCATTTGGTAAAGCTGGGTTAACTAACATCAAACCTAATACAATACCGATAACTGGGCTACCCCCGAATACTCTAAATGTTGACCAAGCAACTAAAGCTGGTAAGAAGGCAAAAGCTGTATCAGTTAACACTTGAGTATAAAGCAAGAAGTTCGGATCAATTGACTTTGGTGTCATGCCAAAAATACTTAGAATCTGTGGTTGTGTCAATAATCCACGTAACCCCATGAATAACCCGGTAGCAACTAAGACTGGAATAATAGGAACAAAGACATCACCAAAGGTACGAATCATACGTTGGAAAACATTACCAGATTTGGCTGCTTCCGCTTTCATTTCACTTTTTGATGATTCGCTAACACCTAATGCAACCACTTCATCATAAATTTTGTTTACTGTACCTGTCCCAAAAATTATTTGATATTGCCCTGAGTTAAAGAAAGCACCTTTAACTTTTTCAATGTTTTCAACTGTCTTACCGTCGATTTTATCTTGGTCGTTAACCATTAAACGTAGACGAGTCGCACAGTGAGCAACACTTCTGATATTTTCCTTTCCTCCGACAGCATCAATAACCGCTTGGGCAATTTCACGATTTTCCATTTTTTTCTTCCTTTCTCTACGGTACCGTTCCCACATTAATCAAAAAAATAAAATGAGAGCCAAACATCAACTTCTGTGGAACCGGTCCCTTGTTTACGTTTTCAGTATACACATGATTGAAATCGTTGTCAATCATTTTTTTGAATTTTTTTCTAAAAAAATTCAAAAAAGAAGAAAGCGACATGCTTTACTTTCTTCTTTTTTGACTATTCATGATAATATCCAACGCTACCACGATGAATCATTTCTGTAGCAATGGTTGTTGTTTCTGGAATTGGTTGTTTTTTCAGCATGATATCTACGTATTTTGAAGCTAATATTCCTAATTTCTCATGATGTAAGTCCACCGTTGTCAAAGTTGGATAAACATATTCCCCTGTATCATGACCACCGAAGCCAGCAAAAGAAATTTGTTTCCCAATAGCTATACCTAATTGGTTCGCCGCTTTAATAAGACCGATAGCAATATTATCTGTAGCACAAATATATAAGGTTTCATCATTTTTTTGCAACATTTCAAGACCTAGCTTGTAGGCATCATTCACCATAAATGTCGTTTCATACTCTTTCACAGTGGATATCCCGTTTTCTTTTAGACCATCTATAACCCCTTGTTTACGTCGAACCCCTACTTCAATATCGTGCGAACCAACACCGACATAAGCAATTTTTTTATGTCCATATTTATTTAAACCTAGTGCCATTTGTCGACCTGCAAAGTAATTATCTTGTGTTAAAGTAATTAAACGACGATCCTTTTGTCCTAGCACAAGTACTGGTGTTTTAATTTTATTAATTGCTTTCACGTGTTCATCTGTGATAGCCACGGCCATTAATACGATTGCAGCGATTTTGTTTTGTTGTAGATTATATAAACTTTCAATTTCACGTTCGATGCTTAGTTCTGAATTAACCATCATGATTTGTCGTCCACATTCTCGTTCGCTCTTTTCTAATCCAGAAAGCATGCGTACTACAGAAGGTGAATCTAAACGAGGAATAATGACACCAGTGAAATTACTTCTTTGTGCCTTTAAATTCCGGGCAAATTCGTTAGGTGTATAATTGTATTTTTGTATCACTTTTTCAATTTTTTCTGCGGTTTCTTTACTCACATATCCCTCATTAAGATATCTTGAAACTGTACTTTTTGATACTTTTGCTTCTTGAGCGATTTGATTAATTGTTACCATAAGATCCCTCACCTATTATCATTACATCTACATATTATAGCAAATATTTTCTTTAGATTAAATCATTATTCCTCAGTTGTGCTATAATTTGTGTGAACGGAGGTAAATAGCATGAGAAAGATTCTAAAAGCATATACATTCATCGCATTCATTATCGTATCTTTTAATGTGTATGAATTAGTTTTTCAAAAAGTGAGTATGAAATCAGGGGTCATTTTTATTATTGAGGGCTTATTAGGGATTATACTGATTTATGCCCCTTTCCTATTTAAAAAATGGTTTAAAATCTCTTTTCCGAATGAATTGATTTTTATGTATTGGTTATTCATCTTGATCTCGGTCTTTTTAGGAACTTGCTTACATTTAATCTCTTACTTTAAATATTATGATAAATTATTGCATTTCAGTAGCCCGATTGTATTAACCTTTCTTGGATATGGCATTCTTACCTATTTCCTAGAAAAGTCAAGAAGTCAATACCCTTCTATTTGGTTTTTTATGATATTTGGTTTTGCGTTTGCACAGATGTGTGGGGTTTTATGGGAATTTTGGGAATTTCTATGTGATCAATTTCTAGGACTGAATTTACAACGTTACCTACTTCATGGGCAACCTTTAATTGGACGTAAAGCATTACTTGATACCATGGGCGATTTATTTGTTAATACTTGTGGTAGTTTGATTGCTAGTTTATATGCTTATTTACGAGTCAAAAAAGCAACAATTCAGTATTTCAAAAACTTCAAGATTCATATTCACTGATTTAGTTATCTAATGTTGTGTTATATTTCTTATCTAACCTTGTGTTTTCACCAATATAAAATTAGGAAATATCAAAGGTTTACTAAAATTTTTCACATCATTAAACATTTTGATTATGTTGTGTTATACTAATAAAACTGAAATATAAAGGAGATTTTCGTTATGGAACATTTAAAGTATCGTAGCGTTTTTGATATTATAGGACCGGTCATGGTTGGGCCAAGTAGCTCTCATACGGCAGGTGCTGCACGCATTGGAAAAATTGTAAGAACTATCTTTGGCGAACAACCAGATAGTGTCGATATTTTTTTATTTGAATCCTTTGCCAAAACCTATCGTGGTCACGGAACTGATATTGCCCTTGTTGGTGGTTTATTAGGGATGGAGCCTGATGACGAAAGATTAAGTGATTCATTGAAAATTGCTCACGAAAATGGCATAGAAGTTTTATTTGTACCTAAAAAAGAAAAAGCTGAACATCCCAATTTGGTTAAAATGTTACTAAAGAAAGGCAAGCGTCAAATGACTGTAACTGGTATTTCCATTGGCGGCGGAAACATCCAAATTTCTGAGTTGGATGGCTTTAAAATTTCATTAACAATGGGTACACCTACGATTATTACTGTTCATCAAGATGTACCAGGTATTATCGCTCAAGTAACAAAACTATTATCTGATATGAATGTGAATATAGGTACGATGACTGTTACGCGTGAGTCTAAAGGTGAAAAAGCAATTATGATTATTGAAATTGATGAGCGCCATCCAGATATTTGTCAAAAACTACGCCAATTGTCTCACATTGATTCTGTAACCTATTTTGATTAGGAGGATTTGTATGTTTTATTCAATTGAAGATATTATTCAACAAAGTAAGAATTATAAAAGTGTGGCTGAACTAATGATTGCCACAGAGATTGAATTAACTGGACGCTCTAGAGAAGAAATTATTGCTTTAATGAAGAAAAATTTGGAAGTGATGAAGCATTCTGTTCAGCAAGGAATTGATGGCGTTACCTCTGTTACCGGATTAACAGGAAAAGACGCGACCAAGCTAAATGATTATATTTTAAAAGGTGATATTTACTCAGGTTCGACGATTTTAGGAGCCGTACGTAATGCGATTGCCGTAAATGAAGTCAATGCGAAGATGGGGTTAATTTGTGCCACTCCTACTGCTGGTAGTGCTGGGATTGTTCCTGGCGTATTGATGGCTGTTAGTGAAAGCTTGCAATTAACCGAAGAGCAACAATTAGATTTCTTATTTACGGCTGGTGCTTTTGGATTAGTGATTGCAAATAACGCTTCGATTGCTGGTGCTGAAGGTGGCTGTCAGGCTGAAGTTGGCTCTGCAAGTGCGATGGCTTCCGCAGCTTTAGTTTGTTTAAAAGGTGGCTCAGCGCAACAAGCAGCTCATGCCTTAGCGATTACCTTAAAAAATATGTTAGGCTTAATTTGTGATCCAGTCGCTGGTTTAGTCGAAGTCCCTTGTGTGAAAAGAAATGCATTAGGTGCGAGTCAAGCGATGATTTCAGCAGACATGGCCTTAGCTGGTATTCAAAGTGTAATTCCACCAGATGAAGTTGTAGCCACGATGTATCGCGTGGGTCGTCAAATGCCATCTATTTTTAAAGAAACTGCAGAAGGCGGATTAGCAACTAGTCCGACGGGGTTAAAATTGCAAAAAGAAATTCTAGAGAGACAAACAAAATAA
>DWVH01000067.1 GCA_019120335.1 Candidatus Enterococcus stercoripullorum | reverse complement strand
ATTTTTATCTATATTTTAACAATGCAAAAACAAGCCATTTTTGGGGTGATGAAAGCACAAGGAATTTCTAATTTCTTTATTGCTCGGAGTGTGTTTGTTCAGACCGCTATATTAGCCTTTGTCGGTATCGCACTTGGTTTATTGCTCACTTATCTCAGTGCTTTAGCCTTGCCATCAGCTGTGCCGTTTGAGATTTCGTGGTTGTTTTATATTGCGGTAAGTATTGGTATGTGGATAATTGCAATACTAAGTGCCATCTTTTCAATGAGTACGGTGGTCAAAATCGATCCATTAAAGGCGATTAGTTAGGAGGGATTATATGCAAGCAATAGAATTTAGAAATGTCCGTAAAGAATATCAAGACGGCTCACAAATCATTCAAGCACTCAAACCAACAAATTTGGTGATTAACAAGGGCGAATTTGTTGCAATTGTCGGTCCATCTGGTTCAGGAAAAAGCACGTTTTTAACTTTAGCAGGAGGCTTACTAACGCCGAGCGAAGGTGAAATTTTGGTGAATAATCAGCCATTTAGTCAAGTAGCAGAGAAAAAGCGAGCGCAATTACGTTTTAAAGAAATTGGATTCATTCTACAAAGCTCTAACTTGATTCCGTTTTTGACGATTGAAGACCAAATGCGTTTGGTAGATAAAATTACGCATCAACCACGACCACAATTGGTACAAGAATTATTTGATCAATTGTCGATTCAACATCTGGCTAAAAAATATCCCGAAAATTTATCGGGAGGAGAACGTCAACGAGTCGCCATTGCCAGAGCACTGTATAATGATCCGACAATTATCTTAGCCGACGAACCGACAGCGAGTCTAGATTCTACCCGTGCCTTTGAAGTGGTGGAACTATTAGCGAAAGAAACCAAGCTGAAAAATAAAGCAACGATTATGGTTACGCATGATATTCGTATGACTAAGTATTGCGACCGTATTTTTGAAATGAAAGATGGCGTACTAACAGAAAAACAAGCCTAATCTTTGCCTATCCGTGTGAATCAATTGGCGAAAAAGACTAGTTACAATGGCTAGTCTTTTTTCTTTGCATTTAATCAAAATAAGTGAATATTTCCCTGAAAAAATGCTAAAATAGAAGTAAAGAAATAGAAAGAGGGTTAGTAATGAGGGAGGATTTAAGGGAAAAGATTTTAATTTCATCAGCAGATTTGTTTCTATCGCAGGGATTTAAGGCGACATCCACTCGGCAAATTGCCCAAAAAGTTGGGATTACTCAGCCTAATTTATATTATCATTTTCCAAATAAAGAAGAATTGTATGTTGCAGTGGTGGAGCATATTTCCCAACAATTAGCCACTGAGTTGAATTTATTAGCTGCCAAAGATTTGCCGCTAAAGGAAAAATTAGTGGCGATGGCGAGTTTTTTACAACATGAGTATCGTTTTGATTTTGCGCAGATGTTAAAGGATATTCATAATGAGTTGCCTAAAGAATCAATGGTGCGTTTATTAATGGTCTGGCAGGAGAGTTATCAGGAGCCGTTTATTAAGGTCCTAACAAGTGGGGATGAGCCTTTACGTCAAGGATTAAATGAAGAAGTTTTGGTTACACAGTTATTTACTTTACTAGCGAGTTATACGATGGTTCGTCCCACTGGGCATGCGAAAAAGCAAGTCCCACTTGAGCAGGTCATTGATTTATTTTTATATGGCGCCGTTGAACGTTAAATATCAGTAAAAGCGAGTTCTTTGCTAATTATGTAAATTTTCTGTATAATTAAGGTCAATATTAGTCAAGGAAGGTGGATGAGATGAGCAATCAGAATACCTCGGATTTAATCGAAGCCTATTTAAAGAAGTTTTTAGAAGAACAGGCCGCTATTGAGATTCGCCGTTCGGAAATGGCTCACTTGTTTGATTGCGTACCTTCACAGATTAATTATGTGATTAATACACGTTTCACCATTCAACAAGGATATAATGTCATCAGTAAACGGGGTGGTGGAGGCTATATCCGCATTGAAAAGGTACAAATCAGCAATCACCAAGCCTTTTTAGCTAGTTTGGATCAATTATTTGAGGATTATTTATCAGAAAATGATGCCAAGGCGATGATTCAAAAATTATACGAGGAAGATTTATTAACGCAGCGTGAAGGCAATCTTTTGTTATCATTATTTTCAAAACAAGGGATTAATCATCCTGATGATCAACGAATTCGCGCACAGTTAATGCATGCGTTATTACAGCGTTTAAGTTACGAAAATTAAGCTAGATAGCTAGAGATATGAAGGGGGCATGAAAAATGGAGGATTTATTTACACCTAAAGCAAAAGAAGTCTTGATGTTAGCGCAAGAAGAAGCCAAATACTTCAAACATCAAACAATTGGATCAGAGCATCTATTATTAGCTTTAGTGGTGGAAAAAGAAGGTATCGCGGGAAAAACTTTGCGTGAAATGAATATTCAAGAAAATGATATCCGTGAAGAAATCGAACATTACACCGGTTTTGGCATGGTGAAGCATTATCCTGATAACTACTTCTTACCTTATTCGCCACGAGTGAAACAAATTATCGCTTATGCCAATGATGAAGCCAAACGTTCTGGTGCTGAAAAAATCGGGACGGAGCATTTACTTTTAGGTTTATTACGCGATGAAGAAATTTTAGCTTCACGCATTATGCTCAATTTAGGGCTTAGTTTGTCAAGAATGCGTCAATTATTGAAGAAGAAAATGGGTCAAGAACCTACACGCAATCAAATGCAAACACCCAATCGTCGTAAGCAACCAACCCAAGCAAAGCAAGAAACCATGGAAGGTACCCCAACGTTGGATGCCTTGGCGCGTGACTTAACCCGTCAAGCCATCGAACAACGCTTAGATCCAGTGGTTGGCCGGAATAAAGAGGTCCGCCGCTTAGTGCAAATTTTAAGCCGACGTACAAAAAACAATCCTGTACTTGTTGGAGAGCCTGGTGTCGGAAAAACGGCAATTGTGGAAGGTTTGGCGCAACGCATTATTCATGGTCAAGTGCCAGAAGATATGTTGCATAAACGTGTGATGATGCTAGATATGGGTTCTTTGGTCGCTGGTACGAAATTTAGAGGCGAATTTGAAGAACGTTTGAAGAAAATCATTGACGAAATCTACAATGATGGTCATATTATTCTCTTTATTGATGAAATCCATACCTTGATTGGTGCGGGGAGTGCAGAAGGTTCTGTGGATGCATCCAATATTTTAAAACCAGCCCTTGCCCGTGGCGAAATCCAATTAATTGGAGCGACTACACTGAATGAATATCAAAAATATGTTGAAAAAGATAGTGCTTTAGAACGTCGCTTAGCCAAAGTCCAAGTAGATGAACCTAGTCAAGAAGAAGCTGTCCAAATCTTACAAGGGTTACGTCCACGCTATGAAGAACACCATGGATTGAGAATTTCCGATGAAGCGATTGAAGCAGCTGTAACGATGTCGGTGCGCTATATTCATTCTCGTCAATTACCTGATAAAGCCATTGATTTGATTGATGAATCGGCAGCTAAGGTCCGCTTAGATGCTAGTAACAAACCTTCGAAAGTCGCTGATTTACAAAATGAATTGGTGCGAGTGAATGCTGAAAAAGAAGAAGCGATTTATAATCAAGCGTTTGAACAAGCAGCTCAATTGCGTTTAGAAGAGCGTAAAATTGCTGAAAAATTAGCACAAGCCCAACAAAAACAAATCGAAAATCAGGAGTTGCAAGTGGTGAGTGCCGAAGATGTGGCTGAAGTGGTGTCACAATGGACCGGTGTACCTGTGCAACAAATCGCTAAGAAAGAAAGTCAACGTTTGATGGATCTAGAAAAAATCTTGCATCAACGAGTAGTCGGTCAAGATAAAGCAGTCGTAGCGGTGTCTAGAGCCATTCGCCGTGCAAGAAGTGGCTTAAAAGATCCAAACCGTCCAATTGGTTCTTTCATGTTCTTAGGGCCAACTGGGGTAGGAAAGACGGAATTAGCCAAAGCCTTAGCCCAAGCGATGTTCGGTAGTGAAGATGCGTTAATTCGGGTAGATATGTCTGAGTTCATGGAGAAATACTCGACTTCACGCTTGATTGGTTCCCCTCCTGGTTATGTAGGTTATGAAGAAGGCGGACAATTAACTGAAAAAGTCCGCACCAAACCTTATTCTGTTATCTTGCTAGATGAAGTAGAAAAAGCCCATCCAGATATCTTTAACATCTTATTACAAGTCTTAGATGATGGCTACTTAACCGATGCCAAGGGACGCCGAGTTGATTTTAGAAATACGATTTTGATTATGACTTCTAACTTAGGCGCAACGCAATTACGCGAAGAAAAGAGTGTTGGTTTCAATGCGGTGGACCAAAGCAAAGACCAAAGAGCGATGGAAAAACGTATTTTAGAAGAATTGAAGAAAGCATATCGTCCAGAGTTCTTGAACCGTATCGATGAAACTGTGGTCTTTAATTCATTAGATGCGAGCGAAATTCATGAAATTGTGAAAATCATGAGCCGTCAAATTGTCGCACGTATGGCAGAACAAGGCATTCAATTGAAGATTACGCCAAGTGCTATTGATGTCATCGGTAAAGCCGGCTTTGATCCAGAATACGGGGCACGGCCAATTCGTCGGGCATTGCAACGTGAAATTGAAGATAAGCTAAGTGAAGCGTTGATTTCTGGCCAAGTTCAATTAGGCGATGCAGTGACAATTGGTGCTTCTAAAGGCAATATCACTTTGACTGTCAAGGATATCAAAACCCAACCACTTGAACTCGTCGGTAGTGGTAAATAAGCAAGACTTTCAACAAGACCAGGGTCATTGTGCTCTGGTCTGTTTTTGAAGTTTTTTAAAAGAAGGGCTTGCTTTTTAATGATTTCGTGTGAAGTATCACAAAAATCGGTGGGTTAGCTCAGATAGGTTTGATACGATAAAAATATCAATTGTGAAATATTTTTTTAACGAGAAAGTTTTTTAATCCTTTAGAATCATCCTATTTTTAATCGTTGTTATCTTTTAAGAAATAACACAAGTATCAATAAAAAGTCGGCGCCGTTTCATTGCACAAACACTGAATTAATGATACAGTAAATAGTGCCTGTTACATATAAATTTGAATTATGACAAAGAATTGAGGTTTTTTGATGATTAATATTGTCGCAACGGTAGAATCCTTGGCCCAAGCTGAGCAATTATTACCGTATGTAGATACCATTTTTTTCGGTGAGGAACGTTTTGGCCTACGCTTGCCAGCCAGCTTTACTAGAGAAGAACAAAAACAATTAGTAGACTTAGCCCATCAGCACGGCAAAAAAGCGATGATTGCAGTGAATGGGATTATGCATCCGGAAAAGATGAAAGAAATCCCTGAATACTTGGCTTTTCTACGTTCAATCAATGTAGATGTGATTTCCCTTGGCGATCCTGGGATTATCTATGTTATGCGCAAAAATCCAGAATTGACCGTACCTTTTATTTATGATGGGGAAACATTGGTTACGAGTGCGCGTCAAATTAACTTCTGGGCGAAAAAAGGCGCATTAGGAGCTGTCCTTGCCCGCGAAGTGCCTTTTGAAGAGATGAAAGTGATGTCTCAAGAGCTACAAGTCCCCGCAGAAGTTTTAGTCTATGGCGCGACTTGCATCCATCAATCCTTACGTCCGCTTTTACAAAATTACTATAACTTTACGCAACAAAAAGAATCGGTGAAAAAAGAACGTGGACTATTCTTAAGTGAACCGAAAAAAGAAGAAACTCATTATTCGATTTACGAAGATAGCCATGGTACGCATATTTTTGCTGATAAAGATATTCAATTGATGAATGAATTAACAGATTTAGTGGACTATAATTTTACGACTTGGAAATTAGACGGTATCTATTGTCCAGGAGAAGGCTTTGTGGCGATTGCGAAGGCTTTTGATACGACCAGAAAAGCCATTGAAGCGAACAATTTTACCGATGAATTGCAAGCACAACTTGTCGCTACGATTGAGGCAAATCATCCTGTCAATCGCGAATTAACGACTGGTTTTTACTATATCGAACCAGATGCTATTAAATAAGGAGAGACTATCATGACTGTTCAATATAAACGACCCGAGATTCTAGCACCAGCTGGGACACTCGAAAAATTAAAAACAGCCATCCATTATGGAGCAGACGCCGTATATATTGGTGGAAATGCCTATGGATTGCGTTCACGTGCGGGTAATTTTACCTATGAAGAAATGAAAGAAGGCGTGGAGTTTGCCAAGGCGCACAATGCCAAAGTCTATGTGGCGGCTAATATGGTCACGCACGAAGCCAACCAAGCAGGGGCGGGTGAATTTTTCCGCGAATTGCGTGATGTGGGGATTTCTGCGGTTATCGTTTCAGACCCGGCTTTAATCGAAATTTGTATTACTGAAGCACCGGGGTTGCCTGTTCATTTATCCACACAAGCTTCAGCCACCAACTTTGAAACCTTAGAATTTTGGAAAGAAGAAGGTTTAGAGCGTGTGGTATTAGCGCGTGAAGTTTCTATGGAAGAGGTCGCAACGATTCGCCAAAATACGGATATTGAGATTGAAGCCTTTATTCATGGGGCGATGTGTATCTCTTATTCCGGGCGTTGTACGTTATCCAATCATATGTCCATGCGTGATGCCAATCGTGGTGGTTGCTCACAATCTTGTCGTTGGAAATACGATTTATACGATATGCCTTTTGGAACAGAACGTCGCAGCTTGGTGAAAAATGGGGCAGTTGCGGAAGAGTTTTCGATGAGTGCCGTAGATATGTCGATGATTGAACATTTGCCAGACTTGATTAAAAATGGCGTAGATAGTTTCAAGATTGAAGGCCGTATGAAGTCGATTCACTATGTCTCAACGGTATGTAATGTTTATCGTGCAGCGGTGGATAGCTTTATGGCAGATCCAGAAAATTACGTCTGCAAGCAAGAGTGGATTGATGAACTATGGAAAGTGGCGCAACGTGAATTAGCGACTGGTTTTTACTATCATATCCCAACAGAAAATGAACAATTATTTGGTCCGCGTCGTAAAATTCCAGAATATAAATTTATTGGTGAAGTAATTAGCTATGATGAAGAGACCAAAATTGCGACCATTCGCCAAAGAAATCACTTTAGCGTAGGCGATGAAATCGAAATCTATGGCCCGGGCTTCCATCATTTCCATCAAAGTGTCGAATGGATGAAAAATGAAGAGGGCGAAATGATTGATCGTGCACCAAATCCAATGATGCTCTTAACAATGCCGGTTGCTGAACCAGTCAAACCAGGCGATATGTTAAGAAAGAAAAAAGAAGAAAAGGTTAGAGAGAAAAAAGTCGCTCAAGCCTAATGAATACCAATCAACTTAGACCAGAGACGGATAGCGTTTTTGGTCTGTTTTTAGTATAATGAATTTGTTATCTAAAAGGAGGCGTAAAAAATGGAAAATATTAAAAATCCAATTATTCGCTATTTATTGGCTATATTATTGTTTATCGGATTACTAACTTTGGATCAAACCTCGACCATGTTGATTGCTTTAGGTCCAACGATTTCAAGTAATCAAACGTTTGTCTATATGATTGCAACCTTGCTTTTACTTACGACGGTGGGTATCTCTTATTATCTAGCAAGAAAACAAGGATGGATGAAACCTATCACACAGACGATTACCAAAGACAACTGGAAATTCATTTTGAGTATGTTTGCACTGACCTACCTACTTAAATTACTGAGCGGTGTGATTTTACAACTTTTTGGCGTCAATGTAGCACCAGAAAACCAACAAGCGATTGAAAGTCTGATGAAGCAAATTCCAACTTGGTATATGGGATTGATGATTTTAGTCTTAGCGCCAATGGTAGAAGAATTTATTTGTCGGGCGCTGATTTTCAAAACAATCAAAAATAAAAAAATCGCTTTTGTAGTGGCGATGCTAGTCTTTGCGTTACTACATGTTAGCGGCCAATTTGATTTAAGTTTTATTGTGTATTTGAGTATGAGTGCTGCTTTGACCTATACCTATTATCGTCATGAGAATTTAAACGAAAGCATTGCAGTCCACTTCTTAAATAATTTAATCGGTTTTGTGGCATTGTTAGTGATGTAAGAAATAATGTAGAGAAGAATCCTATCATTGAGGATTCTTCTTTTTACTATTTGTAATAAATGTTTTTTTTGTTACAATAATTTTGAGAAAATAATTAGAGAGTGGAGGGGTAAAAATTGTTGTGGATGATAGTATTTGGTGTATTTTGTCTTTTTATCTCACAAAAATATCAAACGCCATATGTGGATTTGGCTTGCTTTTTACTTGTGAGTGTGGCGAGCTTGTTTGATGGAGTTAATATGGTAGCTATAGGTGTTTTGCTATGGTTGAGTGCGGGATTAAGTTGTTATCGTTTCTATATCTGGGCCAAACGTTTCGTCAAACAAAAACAGCCCTCTCTGCCGGCAAGATGGGAATATCTAATCATGTCCTCAGTTGCTTTTCAATTGGCCTATTTAGAAAAAGACGTATTCAAGACCTTGCCGTTATTTGTGTCAGCTTTAGTGATTGTGGTAGAAATTTTATTAATGATTTTATATTTTTACGCTTGGTTTAAAGATTCTCGTTTCCTACCGCGTGAAAAAATAATTATTTCAGAAATAATTACCCTCAGTGGCGTATTTTTCTATTTGATTAGTTATACCTCCGTTTGCGAGACATATATAGGCTTGATATTATGGTTACTACTTGTCATTCATTGGTTTGTGATGAGAGAATCATAGTGCTATAAAAAGCCTTTTATGGTTATCCTAAGTAATAAATAATCGCACAAATGTTTCACCAACAATTGTGCGATTTCTTTATAATTGAAATATCCAACTTACTTTTTTCCTCGAATCCATTCAAAAAATCAAGTAAGATCATTTGTCAATAACAGCATAACTATTTTTCCCCTACTAGTTCTTGCTATGACTAGTTTAGCACCATTTTTATTTTTTACTAGAAGGAGTTTGCTCAACAACATAAAATGTGTTGTGAATGACAGTAAATGTTTTAAATAAAGATTTCAGCGATAAAGGTATTTTTTGTACATATCAACTTGAATTGATTATCATATTTTTCGGATACTAATTTTACATTTGCTAAACCTAGCCCATGATTAACACTATCTTTTTTTGAGGTAATTACAGTGTTGCTCACTATTTTAACTGGATAGTCAACAGGGTTACTAATGTGTATATAAGCGTGTCCTCTTTCGTATTCGCTTACTGTAATGTCGATATATTTATGATGCATTGTTACATTTTTAGTTGCTTCAATGGCATTTTGAAATAAATTATAACAAACTATACTTAAATCGTAAGTCTCTATATCTAATTCTAAGGGTAAATGCCCTTTGATATTTATTGTAATTTCTGCTTTTTTCGCTTGGATAATAATGTTTTCTAAAAAAGAATCTACGACTAGATTACCAGTATATTTGGCTGTTTTTTCCAGTTTAGAATTTTCTTTCATTTTTGACAGATATTTTTCTAACTCGGCATAGTTTTGTTCCTTGACTAACGTATTTAAAATCATGAAGTGTGCATAATAATCATGTTTAAATTGTCGTAACTGTTGGTCTTGTACTGACTTTTCCTTAAAATAGCTTTCCTGAATTTGATAGAATTTTTCTTGTAGTAGCTGTTTTTCTTTTAACAATTGTTGATTAGTATTCAAAAAAGCTTGGTATATGACCAAGAACAAAAGTAATAGACAAGCAATTGAGGTACAGCTACCAATAATTGCAAATTCTCTTGAGGTTGCCAAGTAAGTAGCAATGTATTGCCATGCAGAGATAATCATAAATATCGTAATGATTGTTATATAGAAAATGACATATTGTACTTTTGTAATATTAATGGGAGTATTCTTCTTTCTTTTGCGAAAAATATAATATAACAATAGCAATATAAGAATTGTAAATATATTGATTAGAAAGTGCGTAAGTAGACTGTTATACAATAGTTCTCCTTGTTTGTGATTTGTAAAAGCACTGCTTATCATTAGTAGAGTAGCAGCAATTGAAGAACTTGAAAAATAGATAAATGGATAGATTGCCAACGCTTGTTTATTATTAGGTGGGTCTATTAATAAGATAAGTGATGAAAATAGTAAAACACTTATTGGCTCTTTGTAATTTACTGGAAAGCGTGTAATGAGACCTAAATAAACGGCTGTTATTCCGACTATAATAAGTAACCATTTAGAAATTCTTTTAGAAAAATTAAATCCTCCAAATATTTGATATCCCAATAAACAACAGATACAGTCAAAAATTACTCTTGAAAATTCCCAAATAAACGAAATTAAATGCTTCTCCATACTAAATCTCTCCTAAATGCAAAATAATCTTTTTTTACTTTGGGATAGAATCTTCGTCCTACAGGAAGGATTTCTTGGTTAGATAAGTTGGCTGTGGTTACGCTAATTTTTTCCAATTGTATTAGTGAAATAATATACGATTTATGACATCTGATGAAAGGCAGTTCTACAAATTTTTGTTCTAAATCTTTCATTCGACTCAGAATCAGAAAATTGTCTTTTTTATTTACTAAGTGTACCTCAATATATCTGTCGTCTACTTTGAAGTACATAAATTCATCCAAGGAATGTCGATGTGTTACATTAAAGACATCAGTAAATTCAAGCACTTTTTCTTTTTCTGTGATTTGCAGATATTGTTGAATTTTTTTCTCTAAGTCAGAATCATTCGTGGGTTTGTTTAAAAATCCTAATGTTTTTGTACCAAAGGCCTCATAAATATGTTCTTGATGATTTGTGGTAAAGACGATATATCGTACTAATTTTTGATTGCTCAACTTATCTTTTAAAGTGAGTCCGTTCATTCCTGGCATGTCAATATCTAAAAATAGTACATCAATAGAGGTGGAATGAGATTTAGTTATGTAATGAATGACTTCTTCTCCATTATTAAATTTTAATATAGTTACATCAATTTTCATTTTTTCGCATAGAAAATGTAATTGTTTTTCCAACGTCTTTTGAAAAAGTAGTTCGTCATCACAGATTGCAAAAATCATTTGAATCACCTCGATAATAGCTGTACATATTTATTATAATGCTGGTAATTAGATTGCACAATGATAATTTAATTTGGTTTTAATGTTTTAGACATGAATTAGACTGTTATTTGGAAAAATCTTAGTCGAATTTATTATGTTGTTTACCGCATATTTGGTG